>JASBUM010000183.1 GCA_030147905.1 Acidimangrovimonas sp. | reverse complement strand
CGGAAGAAGGTGCCCGGGTTGAACCGGCCGAGGTTGCCGAAGAGTTGCTGCAGCAGCCCCACCCCGCGCAGCGTCGAGCCGGTGACCCGACGCGACAGCCGCACGATGCGGCCGTGGTCGAGACCGAAGCGCTCGATGTTCCTGGCCTTGCCGGCGTCGGTGAAACTGATCGCCACGACCTCGCGCTTGATCTCGCGCGGGGCGAAGGGGCCGGAGCGGCGCCAGCGGCTCTGGACGTAGTACCACGCGCGCGGCTTGGTCATGCTCTCGATCGATGGCGCCCCGAGCGTCTGGCGCACCTGGTCCTGGCCCTCGCCGATCTGGACGCGCGCCAGCTCGCTTGGCGCGGGAACATAGCCATGATCGCTGTAGACCGGCGCACAGGCCGCGACGAAAGCCAGAACCAGCCCCGCCGCCACGACGCGCATTCGGATCGCTCCCTTGAACATTCCGCCCTCTTGCCTTGCAGCCCCAAGCCTCGTATCCGACTTACAGAAGGTTCCGTGCCGGTTCAAGGAAGGAACGGTGCCCACGGCCCACGCCATGGACGAAAGCGGCGATGCCCCATCGGCAGCCGGCGCGCCGGAGGGGCGCGGAGTGGCGGTGACGACGGGTCGGCCGGGCAAGCACCGGAAGGTGCGGCCTCGGGCCCGCCGCCGGGCGACAGTGTCGCGCCAGCGCAAGGCCGGCAGGGTGCGACCGGGGGATGCGCCGCACGAGGGCGCGCCACCGGTTGCAAGGCCCGGGTCGTGCCGAAACCCGGCGGGGACGACCCGGGGCCGGCCAAGGCGGGCACAATGATGGAGATGAAGATGGACGTCTATCTTGCCATGTCGGCCCCCATACGTGTCGCCGACCTGCCCACGCGCAAGCCCCATCGCTTCGCGCTCGACCCCGATGGCGCGGCCCGCGCCCAGCTCGCGACGCTGATCGGAGTGGATGCGGTGCGCGCGCTCAGCTTCCGCGGCGAGATCCGTCCGCGCGGGCGCGACGATTTCATGCTTGACGGAGTTTTGCGCGCCGAGGTCGTGCAGCCCTGCGTGGTGACGCTTGCCCCGGTCACCAGCCGCATCGAGGAGCGGGTCACCCGTCGATACCTCGCGCGGATGCCCGAACCCGAAGCGCCGGAGACGGAGATGCCCGAGGACGACAGCATCGAGCCGCTGGGCGAGGCGATCGATCCGGGCGCGGTGGCGGCCGAGGCGCTCGCACTGGCGCTGCCGCCCTATCCACGAGCGCCCGAGGCCGATGCCGAGGCCGCGCGGCTGGGGATCGCCGCGGACGACGCGCCCGATGCGGCGGGGCCCACCCACCGGCCCTTCGCGGTGCTGGAGGGGCTGCGCAAACGGATGGATGCAGGCGGTGACAGCGGCACCGAAAGCTGACAGAAAGGGCTTGCGCGCGGAGAAAATACCGCTATGGTCCGCGCCTCGTTTACACCCGTGGTTCAAGGGCGGCGCCCCGGTGCGCAGTTTCGTTGAACCGATTGAAAAATCAGGGGGATCGCCCCCCAGGAACCCGAGGTCGAGACATGGCTGTCCCGCAGAACCGCGTAACCCGCTCCCGCCGCAACATGCGCCGTTCGCATGATGCGCTAGTTGCCGCCAATCCGTCGGAATGCCCCAACTGTGGCGAACTCAAGCGCCCGCATCACGTTTGCAGCGCCTGCGGCCATTACGATTCCCGCGAAGTGGTCGCGGTGGCGACCGAGGCTGACCTGGACGACGACGCGGCGTAACCGGCCGCCCGGAACGCTGGCAGCGATGACATCGGACAGCGATCATTCCAACGAGCGAAAGCCCCGGATCGTCCTTTCGGTCGATGCCATGGGAGGTGATCGCGGTCCGGCGGCGGTGGTCGCGGGGATCGCCTATTCGGCGACCAAGAATCCCGAGATCCATTTCATCCTTCACGGCAACGAGGCGGTGCTTAAGCGGCTTGTGCGGCGCAAGCGTTCGCTGGTCGGACGCTGCGAGATCCGCCACGCCCCGCGCGCCGTGACCATGGGCGAGAAGCCCAGTCACGTGATGCGCAACGGCGAGGGCACCTCGATGTGGGGCGCGATCGAAAGCGTTCGCGCGGGCGAGGCCACGGTCGCCGTCTCGTGCGGCAATACCGGGGCTTTGATGGCGCTGTCGATGATCCGGCTGCGCAAGATCCCCGGCGTCAACCGCCCCGCCATCGCCTGCCTGTGGCCCTCCCGCAATCCCGGCGGCTTCAACGTCATGCTCGATGTCGGGGCCGATATCCGCGCCGATGCCGAGGACCTGCTGCAATATGCGCTGATGGGCGCCTCCTACGCGCGCAACGGCCTGCGGCTGGAACGGCCGCGCGTCGGGCTTCTGAACGTCGGCACAGAAGAGCACAAGGGCCGGGCGGAGCTGCGCACCGCCAACGAGATGATCACCGCCGCCGCCGAGGCCGGCGGCTTCGACTATGTCGGCTTCGTCGAGGGCGGCGACCTGCCCTCCGAGCGCGTGGACGTGGTGGTGACCGACGGCTTCACCGGCAATGTCGCGCTGAAGACCGGCGAGGGCACCGCCAAGCAGATCGGGGACTTCCTGCGCGAGGCCTTCGCCGCCACGCCGCTGTCGCGGATCGCGGCACTGCTGGCGCTGACCTCGCTTCGGCGGCTGCAGAAGAGGATCGACCCGCGGCGCGTCAACGGCGGCGTGTTCCTCGGGCTCAATGGCACGGTGGTCAAGTCGCATGGCGCGGCCGACGCGACCGGCATCTCGGCTGCGATCAAGCTGGCCTTCCAGCTTGCCAAGTCGGGCTTTCACGAACGGCTCGCGGCGCGGGTTGCATCCGCCGGCATGGCGCGGCAGGATGCGCCGGCAGACGGGGGCAACAAGAGCGGTGGGCCGGAATGACGATACGCGCCGTGGTCAGGGGCGTGGGGCATTACCTGCCCGAACGCATCGTTGCCAATGCCGAATTCGAGAGCGCGCTCGAGACATCCGATGAATGGATCCGCTCGCGCTCGGGGATCGAGCGGCGTCATTTCGCCGCCGACGACGAGACCACCTCGGCGATGGCTGCGCAGGCGGCGCGCGCGGCCCTCGAGGATGCCGGGATCGGCCCCGACGACCTTGACGCGATCATCCTCGCCACCTCGACGCCGGACATGACCTTTCCCTCGGCGGCCACGATGGTGCAGAGCGCGCTGGGCATGACCCGAGGCTTCGCCTTCGACGTCCAGGCGGTCTGTGCGGGTTTCGTCTTCGCGCTCAGCAACGCACAGGCGCTGATCGTCGCCGGACAGGCGCGGCGGGTGCTGGTGATCGGGGCCGAGACCTTCAGCCGCATCATGGACTGGAACGACCGGTCGACCTGCGTGCTCTTCGGCGACGGTGCCGGCGCGCTGATCCTCGAGGCCGCCGAGGGCACGGGCACCAACGCCGATCGCGGCATTCTTGCCACCGACCTGCATTCCGACGGACGCTTTCGCGAGATCCTCTATGTCGACGGCGGCGTGGCGACCCGCGACACCGGCTATCTGCGGATGCAAGGGCGGGAGGTCTTCCGCCACGCGGTGGAGAAGCTGGCCGCGACCGCGCATGATTCGCTGGCCAAGGCCGGGCTGACCGGCGCCGATGTCGACTGGATCGTGCCCCATCAGGCCAACCTGCGCATCATCAAGGCCACCGCGCAGAAGATGGGCCTGTCCATGGATCATGTCGTGGTCACCGTTCAGGATCACGGCAATACCTCCGCCGCCTCAATCCCGCTGGCGCTTTCGGTCGGAAAGGCGCGCGGACAGATCCGGCGTGGCGATCTGGTGGTGACCGAGGCCATCGGAGGAGGCCTGGCCTGGGGATCGGTGGTTTTACGCTGGTAGCAAGGTCTCAAGCCCTCGATCCAAGTCGTTGATATTGACTCGGAAATTCTCTTCACCCATCCTTGCGTCAAACAATGGGGGACGAGATGAGCGAAAACACCCTGACTCGCATGGATCTGAGCGAGGCCGTCTTTCGCGAGGTGGGCCTTTCGCGCAATGAATCCGCGCAGTTGGTCGAAAGTGTTCTGACCCATGTGTCGGACGCGCTGGTGGCCGGCGAAACGGTGAAGATCTCTTCCTTCGGGACCTTCAGCGTGCGCCAGAAGGCCGCGCGGATCGGGCGCAATCCGAAGACCGGGGATGAGGTGCCGATCCATCCGCGCCGGGTCCTCACCTTCCGACCGTCGCATCTGATGAAGGATCGCGTGGCCGCAGGCAACGGCCAGTAGGCTGCGCCGATGGACAAGTCGCCCGAAGCCTTCCGCACCATCAGCGAGGTCTCGGACGTTCTCGCGACGCCCGCGCATGTGCTGCGTTTCTGGGAAAGCCGATTCCCCCAGATCCGGCCGTTGAAGCGCGCGGGCGGGCGGCGCTATTACCGCCCCGCCGACATCGCGCTTCTGGCCGGCATCAAGAAGCTGCTCCATGACGACGGCATGACAATCCGCGGGGTCCAGAAGATCCTGCGCGAGCGCGGCGTACGGCATGTGCAGTCGGTGGCTTCCGAAGACACGGCCGGGGCCGGCGATGTCCCGGCGCCCGGCCCGGCGGAAGACCTGCGGCCCGAGCGGATCGGGGCGGAGGATGGCGACGCCGCGCGGACGGCGCGGGACGAAGCCGGGCAAGATGCCGGCGATGACACGCGCGGCGCAGGCGGCGAAGATGCCGGCCACGATCCGGACGCTGCGGCCCCGACGCCGCCCCGGCGCCCGGAGACGGCACTACCGGCGGCTGGCGCCCCACCTGGTACGACGCGGGTGAATGGCAACCACGCCAAGGCCGTGCCGCCCTCGGAAGCGGGCGCGGCCACCCGCAGCGGCGGCGATGACCGCGCCGTAGCCCCGGCCGGCACAAGCACCGGGACGGGCCGCCCGCCCGAGATATCCAGCCCGGTGGATACCGCCGGCGGCGCGCCCGCCCCCGCCCTTCGCGAATCGCAACCGCTACGCATTCCGCCGCCGCACCGGCTTGACCGGCAGGCGCTGGCCGCCCGGCGGCCCGAACTCGACAAGCTCTATCATCGGCTGCGGCGTCTGCGCGCGCGGCTGGCCGATTCCACCGGTGCCGCGACCCGGCGATGAGAGGCGGGCCGGCGGCCGCATGGATCGGCGCGGGAATCCCCCGCCACCCACGGCAGCGAAATTCCTTGCCCCGCGCCTGCGCTTTCCGGCTTGCCCCCGCCGGCAAAACCGCTATGTATCGTCGCCGTCGGGCCGTGGCGCAGCCTGG
>JASBUM010000179.1 GCA_030147905.1 Acidimangrovimonas sp. | reverse complement strand
AGCTGAACGACCGGGTTGAACATCGCCGAAAGGTAGCTTTCGACCTGGTAGCGGGCAAAGAGCGGCATGGGTTCGCCATATTGCTTCACCACCTTGGCATGGGACGGCATGATCATCTTCATGAAGTCCTTGGCCACGCGGTAGCCGTCGGCGCCCTCGACCAGAACCTCGTCGATCTCGCGGTTGTAGAGGTCGCGGATCGAGCGCTTGATAAGGTTGCCTTCCTCGTAGATCTGCGCGGGCGCAATGCTCTTGAGCGTGAGTTCCCGGATCTGCTCCCACAGGCGCAGCAGATATTCATAGTCGCGCTTGATCTCGGCCTTGGTGCGCTTCGCCCCGGCGGTGCGGATGATGAGGCCCGCACCTTCCGGCACCTCGATCTCGGACGCGATTTCCTTGAGCTTCTTGCGGTCGGCGGCCTGGGTGATCTTGCGGCTGATCCCGCCACCGCGCGCGGTGTTGGGCATCAAGACGCAATAGCGCCCGGCGAGCGACAGATAGGTGGTCAGCGCCGCGCCCTTGTTGCCGCGTTCCTCCTTGACCACCTGCACCAGCATGATCTGGCGGACCTTGACGACTTCCTGGATCTTGTAGCGGCGCGAGCGCGGTTTGCGCGGGGCGCTGATCTCTTCGGCGACATCTTCCTCCGCAACGGATTCGATCTCGTCGTCGGTCTCGTCGGCATGATCGGTGGCGCTGTAGGGCTCGTCGTCGTCGCGCGCGTCCTCCGCAGGGGCGGCATCCGCGGCGTCTGCACCGGCATCACCCCCCTCGTGAAGCGACGGCGCAGCGTCGCCGGGGTGACCGGCCCCCGTCTTGGCGGCGGATCTTTCGTCGGCGTCGTTCTCGGCCTCGTCGAGGCCCACGACATCCATCGCACCGATCTCGCCACGCAGTTGCGGGTCCTCGGCAGCGGCGGCGGGCTTGGCCTGCTTGCGCTGGCCACCCCGGCGGGACTTGCCCCGCTCGCGGTTCTCTTCATCGTCCTGCGCACGGGCGAAGGCGCGTTCCTCATCCAACAGCGCCTTACGGTCGGCAACCGGGATCTGGTAGTAATCCGGATGGATTTCGGAGAAGGCGAGGAAGCCGTGACGGTTCCCGCCGTAATCGACAAAGGCCGCCTGCAACGAGGGTTCGACCCGCGTGACCTTGGCGAGATAGATATTTCCCGCTAGCTGGCGTTTGTTGACCGTTTCATAGTCGAATTCCTCGACCTTGTTTCCGTCGACCACCACAACGCGAAGCTCCTCCGCGTGGGTGGCGTCGATAAGCATCTTGCTTGCCATTGATTTCCATTGTCTCGGCGAGGCCTGCGCCTTGCACCGGGCTGTCCCGGCGGCGCCGCGCGCCCGTGCCGATTTCCGTCTCGGGCGAAGCAACACGCAAAACGGGGCCGCGGCCACCGGCTAGGCCGGCCCGCTTCCTTCATTTTCAGCCCTGTGGCGCACTGCATCGCGGTTCATCCAAGGCGCCGAAGGACGGCACCCAACTGAGAGCCCGGCGGACCAAGAGGCCGCCCGGGCAAACTTACGGCCTTGCGGCCCTATCGAGCGGTCGCCCCGTCGGCGCGGCTTTGCTGCCTGCACCCCCGGCGGGACCGGCGAAACTGACTTAGTTGCGGATCGCGCCCCCGCGGGGCGCCGAGATCCGGCCCGCTGACATTAGCGGGGGAAACGCACAAAACACAATGCCTTTTCTCAACCGCAGGGTTGAAAGTCGCATTTGACCCATGCCGCGCGCCCGCGCTGCAAGGCGGGCTGCGCAACGGATGCCGGCGGGGCCTGCGCATGACTATGCGCCGCGACGAAAGCGGAAGGGATCCCCACGCCAATGCTCGCCAATGCTTGTGCCGGACGCGCGATGGCCGGCGGCGGGCCGGCGCACCGGATGGCCGCGCCCCCGGCTCCCGCAAGCAGGCCCCGGCAACCGCGCGGCCCATGCCGCGCCTAGAGGTAGTCGGCGCGGCTCAGCCCGTATTTGGCCATCTTCTCGTTCAGCGTGCGGCGCGGCAGGCTGAGTTCATCCATCACCGAGACGATGGAGCCGCGGTGACGGCGCATGGTATTGTCGATGAGCATCCGCTCGAACGCCTCGACATATTCCTTCAGCGGCTTGCCCTCGGTCGTCATCGCCGGTTCGGAGGATTCGTTGTCGGCCATCAGCAGCGACGCGATGGAACCCGATCCGCGCCGGTTCTGCAGCACCGCCCGCTCGGCCACATTGACCAGCTGGCGCACGTTCCCCGGCCATGGCGCCTGGAGAAGCTGCGCGGCCTCCTGCGCTGTCACCTGGGGCGCGTCGCAGCCATATTCCTCGGCGAATTGCTCGGCCATCCGGGTGAACAGCGTCAGGATGTCCTCGCCCCGCGTGCGCAGCGGCGGCAGCGTGATGCGCAGCGCCGCCAGCCGGTAGAAGAGATCGGGGCGCAGGCTGTCCTCAATCGTCTTGTCGGGCGCGTGTTCGTTGCAGATCGCGATGATCCGGGTTTCGGCCGGCGTGCCCTGGTCGTTGATCATCGTCAGCAGCCGCGCCTGGGCGCTGTTGCTCATCGCCTCGATGTCCTCGAGGCAAAGCGTCCCGCCGCGCGCCTCCTCGACCAGCGGCAGGCGGTTCTCCTCCTCGGTGGGCCCGAACAGGCGCTGGCTCAGCGCCTCGTCCGAATAGGCCGCGCAGGAGATGGTGATGAACTTGCGTCCCGCGCGCGCGCCCACCGCATGCAGCGCATGGGCGACCAGCGTCTTGCCGGTGCCGGTCTCGCCGTCGATCAGGACATGTCCGTCGGCCTGGCCGAGATCGAGGATGTCCTCGCGCAGCCGCTCCATCACCTGCGAGGAGCCGATCAGCTTGCGCATCAGGACCGTGCCGTCGCTCAGTTCGCGGCGCAGCGCGCGGTTGTCCAGCGTCAGCCGCCGGGTCTGGGTCGCGCGCTTGGCCAGCTCGGTCATCCGGTCGGGGTTGAAGGGCTTTTCGAGGAAATCATAGGCACCGAGGCGCATCGCCTCGACCGCCATCGGCACATCGCCATGCCCGGTGATCATGATGATCGGCAGGCTCGAGTCCATGCTCAGCAGACGCTTGAGCAGCGCCATGCCGTCCATCCCCGGCATCTTGATGTCGCTGACGACCACGCCCGGAAAGTCGGCGGTGATCGATTTCAGCGCATCCTCGGCCGAGGCATAGGCCTCGGTGTCAAATCCCGACAGCGCCAGCCACTGGCTGATGGACTGCCGCATATCCTGTTCGTCATCGACGATCGCAACCTTCATAGCCCGCGCCATGGCTTCACTCCGCTGCTTCGACTTCCTTGCCCAGAATGGGCAGCTGCACTTCGAATACCGCACCGCCCGTCTCGCCGTTCCTCGCTGTCAGGCGGCCTCCCAAGTCCTTGACGATGCCTGAAGAAATGGCAAGCCCCAGTCCGACCCCCTCGCCCGGGCCCTTGGTCGTGTAGAAGGGCTCGAAGAGCGCGTCGAGATCGGTGATCCCGTGCCCGTTGTCGCGCACGGTCAGCATCGCCGTCTCGCCCGCCGACAGCAGGATATCGATCTGCGGCTCCTTCACGCTCTTGGTCGCGTCGAGCGCGTTGCGAAGCAGGTTGATGATCACCTGCTCCAGCCGGATCTTGTCGGCCATCACCATCACCGGCTCCCGCGGGAGGGTGCGGGTGATGGTCACCGCGCGGGTCTTGAGCTGCGGCTCCATCATCGACAAAGCCGTTGAAACACAAGTTCTTACGTCGATCTTTTCAAACGCGGTTCCGCCCTTTCGGGCATAGCTCTTCAGCTGCCGCGTGATCGCACCCATGCGCTCGATCAGGTCGTCGATGCGCTGGAAGGACGACATCGCCTCCTCGCCGCGTTTGCGCAAAAGCAGCAGCCGCGCACCGGCGAGATAGGTCTTCATCGCCGCGAGCGGCTGGTTCAACTCGTGGCTGACGGCGGCCGACATCTCGCCCAAAGCGGCCAGTTTCGAGCTCTGCGCGATGGTCTGTTCGGCCACCGCAAGGCTCTTCTGTACCCGCTCACGCTCGGCGATTTCCCGCTGGAGACGGGCGTTTAGAAGGCGAAGCTCCGCCGATTCACGCTGGAACAGGCGCGAACGCGAATTGGCCCGCCGCGACAGGATGTAGAAGGTCAGCGCCAAAAGGATGGCAAAGCCCATGATCTCCAGCGCCAGCACCGCATTGACCTGCTCGCGGATCGAATCGTAACGGGTGAAGGAGGTGAGCTTCCATCCACGGAAGGGAATCGCGGTGGAGTTGCGCATCACCGCGGTGCCGCGCAGATAGGCGTCGGGTCGCGACTGGGCCCAGTCGGCGGTGACGCTCCACGCCCGCTCGATGGCTGATGGCGCATCGCGCACCGCCAGCGCATCCTTGAGCGTGAGCCCGCGCCAGCGCGGCTCGGTCGAAAGGATGATCCGCCCCTCGCTGTCGGTCACCAC
>JASBUM010000173.1 GCA_030147905.1 Acidimangrovimonas sp. | reverse complement strand
GAACAGTGTCGACCTGGTCGGACACCGAGCCGGTCGGCGGAACTGAATCCGCAGGGGGCTGGGACGGGATTTCCGCGACCTCTTCCAGATCGGGCAGGGGAGCGAGCTCATCCACTGCCTCGGGCAGTTGATCCGTCTCGGGCGGGGCGGCCAGATCTGGAAGATCACCGGTGTCGGGCAAGTCGCCGATCCCCGACAGGTCATCGGCTGGCGGGGTCTCCGGCGCTTCCGGCGCTACCGGCTCGACGATTCCGGGCGGCTCGAAGGTCTCGGGCGGTATGAAGGGCTGGACGATATCTTCCACTACGGGGGCCTGGGGCACGACCGGGTCGGGGGTGCTGGCCACGATATCATCAGCAAGATCGGTCAGTTCGGTGACCGGCGTCGCGGGATCGAGGGCCGGGGATTCGGTCCCTGCGGACAGGCCCGGCGTGCCGGCATCCGCGGGCAGTGCGGGTTCGCTCCCGTCGCTTTCGCCGGATTGTGCTTCGGCGTCCGAATCGCCCGTTTCAGCCGCGGTCTCGCCTTCGGCATCGCTGGCATCACCGGCGCCGGTCCCGGCATCGGCGCCTTCCGCCGAATCTTCCGAGGCGGCGCCTTCAAGCGGATCGGGCAGTCCGCCGTCATCAAGGCCGACGTCGGTGCCATCGACTTCCTGAGCGGGCGATTCGGCCGTCGGGCCATCGCCGGCCGCCGGTGCCTGGGCGGGATTGAAGGTGCCCGGCGCCGCCGCCGGAGCCGCGCCGGGCGTTGCCGCAGCCGGGGTGCCGCCGGAACCGGCCGGTCCGGAGACATCGCCGGCATCCGGGGCGGCGGAATTTGCGGCATCGGCGAATTCGGGCACGTCCTCGCCCCCGGGGAGCGGTGTCCCCTGCGACAGCTGCGTGGGATCGGCAGCGGCCTCCTGCGCGGCGGCGTCGAGGGCTTCGGAATTGCGGGTCTCGGTCGAGGAGGCCGTCGTCGCGACTGTATTGGTGAGGCCTTCGCTGCGTATCGACGCGGGGTCGGAGCCGAGGGCGTCGGAGGTCACCGCACCATCGACCGCCGCGCCTTCGGCCGCATTCATCCCGTTGGCCAGACTCGCGCCATCGGCGCCGTCGAAGGCGTCGTATAGCTTGGATTCCAGGATGCTGTTGGGGTCCACCGGTTTGTCTGCCACGACGTTTCCTCTCATTCGCGTCGCGGAGCAGACTGCCGGGAAGAGATGTATCAAAGGTAAAGAGGCGTGGAATCCAAGGGCATGATTTTTCTATCATATTCCGGAATGTTGCGCGTTATTGCGCGAAAATTTCCGCACAATTGGACCAATTGCGGTCCAGCCCGCGGGCGCGGCCACGCTGGCGTGGCTCCGGGGGTGCGGGTGACCGGGATCTCGGGCCTGCCCGCTCCGGTATGCGCGCGCAGGCACTGGTAGCTGCAGCGGACGGCGGCGGCCGCTGTCGGCGTCCGGGTGCGAAAGGCACGGTGAGGCGCCGAGGAATTCGACTGCGGCAGGAGCCATGCGCGCCTGCCCGGGCAGCCGCCTGCCGCCACCGGGTCGGGTAGCGACGGCAGGCGGGGGGCCCGGCAGGCGGCGGCGCTTCCCAGGCGGGCGCGCGAACCTGCGCGGCATGCCGCACCTTGCCGTTCGCGGCGAGGGATTCGCGCCCGACCGGCGGCGGCGGGACAGGCGGCCGAAGGCCCCCGCCTCAGTTCTTCTTGCGGTCGTCGACGATTGTCATCTGCGCCAGACCGCTCTCGCCCAGGGGGACGGCCGCAAAGGGGCCGCCATGGAAGATCTGGGCAGGGTCGGCCGGATCGGCGGGCGGCGCCTCGGCCAGGATGCTGGCGGCGAATTCCTCGGCATTGTCCTTCGGCCGGTAGCCCAGATAGCTGGCCTTGCTGTTGTCGACCGGGGCGCGATCATTGCCGGAGACGCCGTAGATGACCGAGAAACCGGTCGTCGGTGCCTCGATCGCGCGGGTGACCAGCTGGATCAGGTCGTCATAGCTCAGCCACGAGCCCAGCGCGCGCGGGCTGGTGACCTGCGCGCAGGAGAGGATGCGCAGGCAAACCGCCTCCAGCCCGCGCTTGTCCCAGTACATGCTGGCGAGATCCTCGGCAAAACACTTGGCGAGGCCGTAGAAGGTGTCGGGCTTGTGGGGCGCGTCGATGCCGATGAAACTGGTCTTGGGATGCATGCCGACGGCGTGGATGGAACTGGCATAGACCACGCGCCGCAGCCCATGACGATGG
This sequence comes from Acidimangrovimonas sp., assembly GCA_030147905.1. Next base: position 2,056 of record JASBUM010000173.1, on the reverse strand, counting down.
GCCGCTTCCCAAATATTGTAGGCACCGACGAAATTCGGACCGAGCAGGGTTTCGAACGGCGCCTCGTCTACGACCGCGCCGAAATGGATGACCATGTCGGCCCCTTCCAGAAGGGCGTGGATCTGTTCGAATTCGGCAAGATCCGCTCGCTGGTATCGTTCGCCCGGATAAAGCGTGCCGATATCCTCGGCAATGTCGGATGATACCAACTCGTCGCATATCTTGCTCAGCGGCTCGCGCAGATAGGACGCAAGCCGCCCCGCGGCGCCGGTCAGTACAAGGCGTTTCATGTCGGTTTCTCCACTTTTCCGGTCATTGTTTCGGCTTCGACGGTACGCTCCGGCGGCGTCAAATGACAGCCTTCTCGATCATCGCGCAGCCGCGCACCAGCCGGTCGTAGCCAAAGGGCGAGAGATCGAGGCTGCGGTATTCGCCATAGGTCAGCCATTCCGACACGCCGCGCCCCATCGCCGGCGATTGTTGCAGACCATGCCCCGAGAAGCCGTTCATCAGGACGAAGTTGCGAAGCGTCGGATGGGGGCCGACGATGGCGTTCTGATCGAAGGGGTTCATCGCGTAGTGACCGACCCATTCGCTTTGAACGCGCACGGCCTCGAATTGCGGGATGCGGGCTGCGATCGCCGGCCAGACGTGATCGAGCCACAGATCGTGATCGAAGCCGAAATCATCCGGCTCGACCGCCGGATCGTGATCGGCATGCCCGCCCGCCAGATAGGTCCCGCCCCCGTTTTCGCGCACATGCACGCCCGAGGGGTCGATCGTCAGCGGCAGATCGCGGTCGAGGGGCCGTTCGGCCTTGAAGATCCAGCTGTAGCGCTTGCGCGGCTCCACCGGCAGGGTGATGCCCGCCATCGCCGCGGTTCGCGCCGCCCGCGGCCCGGTGCAATTGACCAGCTGCCCGCAGCCGAGGGTCGTGCCGGAGGCCAGGGTCACGCTCTCGACCCGGTCTCCTGCCGGGCTGCGGTTGATTGCCACCACCGTGTCGGCCAGATATTCCGTGCCGCCCTCGCGCGCCTGGCGACGCCACCAGTCGAAGACCGCCGCACCGTCCCAGTAACCCTCGTCCCGGCAGTTGATCGAACCCAGCACGATGCCGTCGAGATCGTAGAACGGATAGCGCGTGCGGATCGCGTCGGGGGTCAGCAATTCGGTCTGCGCCCCTTCGGCGCGCTGGACAGCCTGGTTTTCGCGCAGCACCTCCGCGGCCGCGTCGCTGCCCGCCAGGTAGAGATAGCCGAAGGCGCGGATCGACAGGTCGGGCACGCGCGGATCATCGCCCAGATGGCGGCGGAAATCGTTGATGAAATCGGCGCCGAAGCGGCTGATGCGGACATTGAGCGGATGGGAAAACTGCTGGCGGATGCAGGAATTGGTATGCGCGGTGGAACACGACCGGTAGAGCTGGTCGCGTTCGATCACCAGCACCGAGCCGTCGAAATCGGGATTGCGCGACAGAAACCACGCGGTCGCCGAGCCCATCATCGCCCCGCCGATGATGATGACATCGTAATTGCCGCGTGCGGGCGCGGCGCCGAATCCGGGCGGAAGGCTCATTGGAATTCCTCTCCTTCCGCAGCGCGGGTCAGAACCGCGTCGATCGTGGCATCGTCAAGCCCGTAGAATTCGCGTGCGGCCTGCGCCGAGATGTAGCCCAGCGCAAGGTCGCGCCGCACCGCCTCGGGCGCGCGTTCGGCGGCGGGGCCGTAGCCCGCGCCGCCGGGAAAGGCCATCAGGACGCGGCGCCCATGGGGCACCTGCTGCTTGCCCTTGCCGCGCATCGCGGCGCCGTCGTCGCGCATGATCGTGGTCGCCGCCCCGTCGCCGCCGCCTCGCCGGCCGCGGGCGGGGTGGTCGACGCGATCCAGCATCGCCTGGATGTCGAATTCATGGCCCTCGCGCGCGCCGACCTCCATGAACTGGCCCAGTCCGCCGCGGCTGCGCCCGGCGCCGCCTGAATCGGGGCGCAGTTCCTTGCGCCAGATGATCACCGGGCCGACCTGTTCCGTGGCCTCGACCGGCATCGTCATCACGCCCG
>JASBUM010000015.1 GCA_030147905.1 Acidimangrovimonas sp. | reverse complement strand
CAGCGCCAGCAGGAGGGCCGGCCGCTCTGCCCGCGCGGCCAGCCATGCCGCGGCCCCGTCGTAGATCCCGGCGGCACGGAACCGGCCCGACACGATCATCAGCCCCGCCATCAGCAGCAGGGTCGGAAAGTGCACCGCCGCCCCCGCCGCAGCCGGCGACAGCGCGCCGCCCGCGACCATCGTCACCGCGACGGCAAGTGCGATCCCCGCCCGGTCGAGCCGAAGCCCCGGCAGCCGCCCCGCCGCCATTCCCAGATAGGTGAGCGCGAAAAGACCGGTGACGATCAGATCCATCGGTGCAGGTCCAGGATGGCCGTTTTCCGGGACGGGCCGGTTCGGCGGAATGCGGGGAACCGGGCCCCGCCGCCCGTCGTCGCGCCGCCCCCGGGACGGAAAAGCGCAACGGACCGCACGGCCGGACCCGCGGGCGACGCTAGCAGTTGCTTTCCCGCCCTTCCACAGCAATCGCATGCGCTATGCAGGCTTTCGCCGCCGGCGAGGGCGCGACGACGGATGGCGCGCGCCCGCTCGACGCCGGCCGCAGATTTGCGCAAGCGGGCCGCGCGAAGGCGGGCCTTACGAAATCGTAAGACCGGCGCAAAGCGCGGGTAAGTCTGCCTCCCCATCTTCGAATGACAGGCGCCAAATGGCGCGCAACCGGAAAAGAGGTGCTAGAATGAAAAGGATGTTCGTCATCACCGCGGTCACGGCGGCGGGACTTGCGCTGGCGGGGCTTGCACAGGCCTCCACCGGCGGCAACGCCGGCCAGACCGGCGCAAACGAGACCCAGATGTTCCTGACCGCTCCGGTCTCGCTCAACCAGGCGGGGCAGATCGCGCTCAAGGCGCAGCCGGGCCAGCTGGCCGCGGTGGGCTTCAACGACGAGAACGGCGCCGGCGTCTACGAGGCATCGGTGGTCGCCAAGGACGGCAGCGTCAACCTTCTGAAGATCGACGCGCAAAGCGGCAAGATCCTCAAGAACAACCCCGTCCAGTCGATCGGCAACGACGGCGGCGACGGCGATCACGAGATGCAGGACGGCGCCGGCAACGGCCACGACAACCAGCAGGACGGAGAACAACAGAACGGCTGAAGCCGCCCGCTCCCGCAGGTCCGGCGGCCCGCGCGCCGCCGGGGGCCCGTCCGACGCATGCGCCACCGCATCCCCAAATGGGTGGCGCCGACGCGTCGGGCGGGCCAACTCATGTTTGCCCGACGCCAGAGCGACAAGGACTGACGCGCCCCGCGGCCCGGGGGTCAGCTCCGCACCGCGCCCGGATCTCGCTGCCCGGTCGCCGCGACCTTCCCCGCGGGGAAGGCCCCGGGCGTGCCGCCACATGGCCCGCGGGCACGGGGACGATGGACAGGCAGGCGCCCCTCAACGCCTCAACGGTCCCGCCCCCGTTCGGCCCCGCCTTCCTGTCGCCCCACCCCGCAAGGCCGCCCCCCGGGGCGACCGATGGCCGCAGCCCCTTACCCTTGAAGCCGGCCCTCCCCCGGCAAAGATCAAGGCAAGGCGCGGCATGGCCCAAGCGGCGTGGCCGAGGCCGCCGTGCCCTGCCCGAACCCCGGGCCCGGACCCCTGACGGAGTATCGCAGATGGATCGACGCGGCTTTCTTCTGGCGGGCGCAGCGGCGCTGGCGGCGCCGGCGCTGACGGGCGGGGCCACGGGCGCCGCCGACGCGCAGGCCAAGGCGGGCGGCGGCGCGCTGCCGGTGCCGCCGCTGGTGGATGCGGATGGGGTCCAGCCCCTGACGCTGAACGCACGCAAGGGGAGGCATGCGTTTCTCGACGGTCTGCCGGGGCCGACGCTGGGCTATGAACAACAATATCTCGGGCCGACGCTGCGCCTGCGACGGGGCCGGCGGGCGAACATCGAGCTGGGCAACCGCACCGACGCGCCCGTCACCGCGCATTGGCATGGCGCCTTCGTCCCCGGCGCGATGGACGGCGGCCCGCACAGCCCCGTGGCCCCGGGCGCGCGCGCTGCGGTCGGCTTCGATGTCGATCAGCCGGCTGCGACGCTGTGGTATCACAGCCATGTCCACGGACGAACCGGGACGCAGGTCTATCACGGACTGGCGGGCATGTTGATCGTCGAGGATGGCGCGCCACCCGCGGGACTGCCCGCGCGCTACGGGCACGACGACCTGCCCGTCATCATCCAGGACCGCAGCTTCGACAGCCGGGGCCGGCTTGTCTACGGCAGCGGCGGGATGGCGCTGATGACCGGCTTTCTCGGCGATACGATCACCGTCAACGGCGCCATCCGTCCGGTTGCAAGGGTACCGAAGGGGCGGGTGCGCCTGCGGCTTCTCAACGGCTCCAACGCGCGGTTCTACGACCTGTCGCTGGCCGACGGGCGGCGCTTTTACCAGGTGGCGAGCGACGGCGGCTACCTGCCCGCCCCGGTCGCGCGTCAGGGGCTCCGGCTGGCACCGGCCGAACGGGCCGAGATCGTCGTGGATCTCGCCGACGATACCGCCCCGCTGGCACTTGTCGCCGCCCCCGTGGAGAATGCGCCGATGGGTGGCATGATGGGCGGCGCGATGATGGGCGGCGGCGCAGGAGCAGGCGGCGCAGGAGCAGGCGGCGGGGCGCGGGCCACAGTTCTCACGCTTGCGCCGGATCCGGCCCTTGTGCCCGTCGCCGGCGCGATGCCCGCGCGTCTGCCCGCCCCGCCGATGGATTTCGGCGAGCCGGTGCGCCGGCGGGATTTCCGCCTGACGATGCATGCAGGCTCCATGGCCGGGTCCATGCTGCGCCGGCTCTTCGGCAATGCCGGCTCGGTGATGGGCCTGAACGGGCGCAGCTTCGCCATGGACCGGATCGACGCTGCCCTGCGGCTGGGCGAGACCGAGCTGTGGCGCGTCTCGGCCGACATGATGGCCCATCCGTTCCATGTCCACGGCACCGCCTTCCAGGTGCTGCGCCGCAACGGCCGGACAGTCGATCCCGCGACCGAGGGACTGAAGGACGTGGTGGTCGTCGACGGCGGCGGGGTCGAGATTCTCGTGCGGCTCGATCGGCGGGCGGACAAGGCCAGCCCGTTCATGATGCATTGCCATATCCTCGAACATGAGGACGCCGGCATGATGGGGCAGTTCACCGTCGGCTGACACCCGCCCGCGCCAGTCTCCCCGCCCCCGCTGGGCGGATCCATGCCGGTTCGCGCCGGGCCCGTGCCCCCCCTCGCGATCGGCGGTTTCCAGCCGTGCAGCCGCAGGTTAGAAAACAACCGACGGGCGAGGCGCGGGGCTGTTCATGCAGATCGTGATGACCGCGAATGCGGCGTGGAACATCTGGAACTTCCGCCGGCCGGTGCTACGCGCGCTGCTGGCCGAGGGACATGCGGTCTCGGTCCTCGCGCCGCCCGACGACACCGTCGAGCGGATCGAGGCGATGGGGGCAGCCTTCGAGCCGCTCGCGATGAAGCCGAAGGGGCTCAACCCGGTCGAGGAATGGCGGCTGCGGCGCCGCTTCGCGCGGGTCTTCCGGGCCCGGCGGCCCGATGTCGTGCTGGGTTACACGATAAAGAACAACATCTTCGGCGCGATGGCGGCGAATGGGCAGTCGATCCCCTTCATTCCCAATGTCACCGGGCTGGGCACGGCCTTTCTGTCGGGCGGGCTCCTGCAGCATGTCGCCGAACATCTCTACCGGAGGGCCTTTGCCGCGGCACCGGTGGTCTTCTTCCAGAACGCCGACGACCGCGCGCTGTTCGTCGAACGCGGCCTTGTTCAGGCGGGGCAGGCGCGGCTTCTGCCCGGATCGGGCGTCGACCTCGCCCATTTCGCGCCCGCCCCGCCCGCACCCGAAGACGAGGGTCCGGTATTCCTGATGATCGGTCGGCTCCTGCGCGACAAGGGGGTGGTCGAATTCGTCGAGGCCGCGCAACGCCTGCGCACGGCCCATCCCGCGGCGCGGTTCCGCCTTCTGGGGCCGATCGGGGCCGAGAACAACTCGGCCATCCCGGCCGAGACGGTGCGCCAGTGGCAGGCGGAGGGCCTGGTGGAGCATCTGGGCACGGTCGAGGACGTCCGGCCGGTGATCGCGGCGGCCCATTGCGTGGTTCTGCCCTCCTATCGCGAAGGCGCGCCGCGCACGTTGATCGAGGCGGCGGCCATGGCGCGGCCGCTGATCGCGACCGACGTGCCCGGCTGCCGGGCCGTGGTCGCCGACGGGATCAACGGATTTCTCTGCGCCCCGCGCAGCGGTGAAAGCCTGGCCGCCGCGATGGCGCGGTTTATCGCCCTGTCCGCGCCTTCGCGCACAGCCATGGGGCAGGCCGGCCGCGCGCGGATGGAAGAGACCTTCGACGAGGCGATCGTGATCGCGGCCTACCGCGAGGCACTCGCCACGCTGCGGGGATGAGGGTTGCGCATGGCGGCCGTTATTCGCCTCTGCCGAGCATCCGCACTTTCGCGGCCGGCGGTTCCATGATATCGCTCATCGTTGAGCAAAGCCGGTTGCCGGCCGGGCCGGGGTCATGTCGGACCTTTTCCTCGCGACGGCCCGGCAGGGCACGCCTGCGAACGGCGGATGGACGGCAGGGAATGGCGGGACAACGTAGCCAGATGCAGGAGGACGTCCGGTTCCGGATCCTGCGCCTGCTCGAGGAGAACCCCGAGCTGACGCAGCGCGAACTGGCGGCGCAGGTCGGCATCAGTACCGGCGGCGTCCATTATGTCCTGAGCGCATTGGTCGAGAAGGGCATGGTGAAGCTCGGCAATTTCTCCGCCGCGCGGGACAAGCGCCGCTACGCCTATATCCTGACCCCGAAAGGCCTGGCCGAGAAGGCGGCGATCACGCGCCGCTTCCTCGCCCGGAAGATGGAGGAATACGAGGCCCTGCGCGCCGAGATCGACGCGCTGCACGACGAACTGGGTGACGCTGCCCCCAAGCCGAAGGAAAGAGAAGAATGATCAACCGCAACCGCCCGAAGACATCATGACGCGGAAGATCCTTGTCACCTGAACCGCCGGCTTCATCGGCTTTCACCTCGCCCGTCTCCTTCTTGACGAGGGGTTCGAGGTGCATGGCTACGACGGCATGACCGACTACTATGACGTCACGCTCAAGCACCGGCGTCACGCGATGCTGGCCGAGGCGCCGAACTTTTCGGCCACCGAGGCGATGCTGGAGGCACCCGGCCGCTTCGACGCCGCGGCGGACGCCTTCGCGCCCGAGGTCATCGTCCATCTCGCCGCCCAGGCGGGCGTGCGCTACAGCCTCGAGAATCCGCGCGCCTATCTCGATTCGAACGTCATCGGCACCTTCAACGTGATGGAGGCGGCGCGGCGGCTGGAGGTCAAGCATCTGCTGATGGCCTCGACCTCCTCGGTTTACGGCGCCAATACCGACATGCCCTTCACCGAAACCGAGAAGGCCGACACCCAGCTGACCATCTACGCCGCCACGAAGAAGGCCAACGAGAGCATGGGCCACGCCTATGCCCATCTGTGGAACCTGCCGACGACGATGTTCCGCTTCTTCACCGTATATGGCACCTGGGGGCGGCCGGACCTTGCGCTCTACAAGTTCGTCGACGCGATCCTCGATGACCGGCCGATCGACATCTACAACCACGGCGACATGTATCGAGACTTCACCTATGTCGACGATCTGGTGCGCGGCATCCGGCTTCTGATCGACACGCCGCCCGAACGCCCGGCCGCGGGTGCGACGATCCCGGCGTGGGATTCGCTGTCGCCGGTTGCGCCCTACCGGGTGGTCAACATCGGCAATTCGGAAAAGGTTCGGCTTCTGGATTTCGTCGACGCGATCGAGGGCGCGTTGGGGAAGAAGGCGATCCGCAATTACATGGGCATGCAGAAGGGCGACGTGCCCGCCACATGGGCCGACGCGACCCTGCTGCAGAACCTGACCGGATACCGCCCGGCCACGGATTTCCGCGACGGCATCGAACGCTTCGTCGCCTGGTTCAGGGAGTATTACGGGAAATGAGCGGTGACTTCAGAACCGATTTCGAACGTTACTCTGACATTGAAAATTCAATAATCTTATACGCGAGCCTCGACGAGCAACATGCACGCAGAAAAAGCGTGATTCGGAATATTCGCGGCCGCATTTCCGTTGCCTTCGTGCATTGTATTGATGGTAGAAACTGGAGCGAAGACGAGACGGAATCGGTCCTCTCCGAGGAAATGCGAGACCGAAGAAGAAAGGAAATGAACAATGGCCGCGATTGGCTAAACCGGGGCGCAATTGCTTGCGCGGCGACCCATCGCTCAAATTTGATAGGCAATATCTCTTCAGCCGGAAAATTTTTATGCGAAGATGATGCCGTATTGAGCGATGAAGTTATCGATATTATTGCAAACGGGTCCCTCCAAGAAGAACTAGAACAGCTGGATGGTGTTACCCTGCTCGACTATCGTAGCCGGGGCGACATTATAGCAGATACCGTTCCTGTGGCACAGGTTGGACGCCACGCGATCCATCGCGCCGTCGCGTCAGGAATTGGCTCAGCCGCATGCTACTTCGTCCCCGCCTCGATAGCGCCACGCATAGTTGCCTTTCAAACACCGGTATCAGCACCCGTCGATCACTGGGATGAGATGATAGAGGCCGGGGTATTTGGAAGCCTGTATCTTATTAGTCCAAGAGCAGCCAGAATAGGAGATTTTCCGACGGATAAAACACATAATCATGTCCAAATCTGGAAAATTCAATGAGCGCATCACGAAATGGATTGAACCAGATGCCTGACACCCCCATCGCGGTGATAGGGCTTGGCTATGTGGGGCTGCCGCTGGCGGTCGAGTTCGGCAGGACCCGCCCGGTCATCGGCTTCGACGTGAAGGCCGCGCGGATCGCGGAGCTGCGCGCGGGGCGCGATCATACCCGCGAGGTGCCGCCGGAGGATCTTGCGGCCGCATGCCGGCTTTCCTTCACCGACGATGCCGCGGCGCTGACGCAGGCGCGCGTGTTCATCGTCACCGTGCCGACACCGATCGACGCCTACAAGCGCCCCGATCTCGGCCCGCTTCTGCGCGCCTCCGAGACCGTGGGGCGGGCGCTCAAGCGCGGCGATGTCGTCATCTACGAATCCACCGTCTACCCCGGCGCGACCGAGGAGGAATGCGTCCCCGTTCTCGAACGTGCCTCGGGGCTGCGTTTCAACGAGGATTTCTTCTGCGGCTACAGCCCCGAGCGGATCAATCCTGGCGACCGGGAACATCGGCTGACGACAATCCGCAAGGTGACCGCCGGATCCACGCCCGAGGCGGCGGAAATGGTCGATGCGCTCTATGCCTCGATCGTCACCGCCGGCACCCACCGGGCCGAAAGCATCCGCGTGGCCGAGGCCGCGAAGGTGATCGAGAATACCCAGCGCGACCTGAACATCGCGCTCGTCAACGAGTTGGCGCGGATCTTCAACCGCATGGACATCGACACCGATGCCGTGCTGCGCGCGGCCGGAACCAAATGGAATTTCCTGCCTTTCCGGCCCGGCCTGGTCGGCGGCCACTGCATCGGTGTCGATCCCTACTACCTGACCCACAAGGCCGAGGCGATCGGCTACCACCCCGAGGTGATCCTGGCCGGGCGGCGGATCAATGACGGAATGGGCGCCTATGTGGCCGGACAGATGGTCAAGGCGATGCTGAAGCGCGGGATCGCCGTGAATGGCGCGCGCGTCCTCGTGCTGGGCCTGACCTTCAAGGAGAACTGCCCCGATCTGCGCAACACCCGCGTCGTGGATGTCGTGGCCGAGCTTGCCGATCACGGCATTCGCGTCGACGTCCATGACCCTTGGGTCGACCCGCAGGAGGCGGAGGCGGAATACGGATTGCGCCCCGTGGCCAAGCCCGAGACGGGCGCCTATGACGGCGTGGTGCTTGCGGTCGCGCATGACGATTTCCGCGCCATGGGGGCGGCGGGGCTGCGCGCACTCGGCCGTCCGGGGCACGTGCTTTACGATCTGAAATGCGTCCTGCCGCGGGACGCGAGCGAGCTGCGGCTATGAGCGCTGCGCGCGCCCCCCGGCTGGTGCCCGGCATCGGGCTGCAACTGCGCCTGATCCGGCCCGGGGATGCGGAATATGTCCATGCGCTGCGCAGCGACCCGACCTATGGCACCCATCTTTCGACGGTGACCGGGGGCGTCGAGGATCAGCGCCGCTGGATCGAGCGATACCGCCAGCGCGAGGCGGAAGGCACTGAGGCCTATTACGTCATCGAGCGGCGGCACGATGGCGCGCGCTGCGGGCTGGTGCGTCTTTACGATATCGCCGGTGACCATTTCACCTGGGGAAGCTGGATCCTGGACGCGGGCAAGACACCCAAGGCGGCGCTGGAAAGCGCGGTGTTGTCCATGGGCGTGGGCTTCGAGGCGCTCGACAAGAGCCGGGCGGTCCTGGACGTGCGCCGCGCAAACCGGCACGCGGCCGCATTCTACCGACGTTTCGGCATGCAGGCAGCTGGCGAAGACGCGCAGAACTTCTACTTCGAATATCGGCGGAGCCGTTACGAGGCCGACCGCGCGGGCCATCTCGTGGTTGTCGCGGCGGCCAACCCGCGGGCCGGAGCCGCGCCAGCCTGGACCTCGACGCCCCCGGACGCTCCGGACAACGCTCCCGGCGCGCAGGAGAGCAAGCCATGAAGACCGCCCCGCCGGCATTTGCCGATTGCATCATCCCCGACACCGCCGTCATCGAACCCGACGTGCGCATCGGCCCGCGGGTGGTGCTGGCGGGCGACGGGATCGTCATTCGAGCCGGGGCGCGGATCGACGCCGCCGCGGTGCTGGGCGAAGACGTGATGGTCGGACGCGGTGCATGGGTGCGCGCAGGGGCAGTGGTGCTTCGTTCCGTGCCACCCAACGCGATCGTCGAGGGCAACCCCGCCGCGGTCGTCGGTTATGTGGAAGGGCTCCGCCGTGGAAGGGCAGTGCGTGGCGGCGGGCTGCGACAGCTGGATATTCATGATTTCCGCGAAGCGCCGCGCCCCAGCCGCATTCCGCTCGAGGTCGGGGACAGCGCCCTCTATCTGATGCGGCGCATCACAGATGCACGGGGGGCGCTGACCGTGGGCGAGGTCCCGGGCGAGCTTCCTTTCGTCCCGGCACGCTACTTCGCTGTCTTCGACGTGCCTTCGGTGGAACTTCGGGGGGAACACGCGCACAAGCACTGCGAACAATTCCTCATCTGCATGCACGGATCCTGCCGGGTGATGCTGGACGACGGCGAGCGACGCTGCGAGGTCACGCTCGACCGACCCGACATGGGCGTTTACATGCCGGCGATGATCTGGGGCACACAATATCGCTACAGCCCCGACGCCACGCTACTGGTTTTCGCGTCGCGTACTTACGAGGCCGGTGATTACCTTCGATCCTACGATGCCTTTCTTGCCGAGCGCGAAAGGAGCCCGTCATGACCATCCCGTTTCTTGATCTGTCGGCCGCCTATGGCGAGTTGAAGGCCGAGATCGACGCCGCCGTGACGCGGGTGCTGGGTTCGGGCTGGTACATCCTCGGCCCCGAGGTCGAGGCGTTCGAAGCCGAATGGGCGCAATATTGCGGAGCGGATCATGCCGTGGGCGTGGCCAACGGGCTCGATGCGCTGGTGCTCGCGCTGCGCGCGCTCGACATCGGTGCGGGGGACGAGGTGATCGTGCCCTCGAACACCTATATCGCAACATGGCTCGCGGTCAGCGCGGTGGGCGCGCGGCCGGTGCCGGTCGAACCCGACCCCGAGACCCACAACATCGATCCCGCGCGGATCGAGGCAGCGGTCACCCCCGCAACCGCGGCGGTGCTGGCGGTGCATCTCTATGGCCAGCCGGCCGACCTCGATCCGATCCTCGCGCTGGCCCGGCGGCACGGCCTGGCGGTGATCGAGGATGCAGCCCAGGCGCATGGCGCCCGCTACCGGGGCCGGCGAATCGGCGCGCATGGCGACGCGGTGTGCTGGAGCTTCTATCCGGGCAAGAACCTTGGCGCCCTGGGCGACGGTGGCGCGGTAACGACCGATCGTGCCGATCTGGCCGACCGCATCCGGCTGCTGCGCAATTACGGAAGCCGGGAAAAATACGTCAACGAATGTCGTGGCGTCAATTCGCGGCTCGACCCGATCCAGGCGGCGGTGCTGCGGGTGAAGCTGCATCATCTGGATGCATGGAACGAGCGCCGCGCGGCGATCGCCCGGATCTATACCGAGGGGCTGGCGGGCGGCGGGGTGACCTGTCCCGCGGTGCCCGACTGGGCCGCGCCGGCGTGGCATCTCTATGTGCTGCGCTGCGCCGACCGCGACGGATTGCAGGCGCGCCTGCGCGAGGCGGGCGTGGGCACGCTCATCCACTACCCGATACCGCCGCACATGCAGGCCGCCTATGCCGATCTCGGCCTCGAACCCGAGGCCCTGCCGATCGCCCGGCGCCTCGCCGGCGAGGTGCTGAGCCTGCCAATCGGGCCGCATCTGTTGCGGCAGAAAGCACGTTGGATCGTCGGGGAGTTGTGCGATGACGTCTGAATACCTGTGCAACCTCGTGGTTCCCGGTGCGGCCAAGAGCGGAACCAGCTCGCTCCACGAATACCTCGATCATCATCCGATGATATCGATGAGCAGCGACAAGGAGCCGCATTTTTTCTGTCGGGACGATCTCTATTGCGAAGGCGCCGACTTTCACAACGAATTTTTCGATGATCGCTCCGGCACGCGATATTTCGGTGAAAGTTCCACAGGCTATCTCCCCTGGCCACCTGCCGCCGAACGGGTTGCCAGCGACTTGTGCGAACCGCGCGCCATATTCATTCTGCGCCATCCCGTGGAGCGGTGTTTTTCGCATTATCGTTGGCGGGTGAGATTGGGACTGGAACGCCGGAGCTTTCTCGATGCGGTACGCACCGATGGCTATGGCTTCCATCCCGATCGGCCGGATCGCTTCGGATACAGAGCCTATCTGGAGTTCTCGAACTACTCCAAGCACTGTCCGATCTGGGAATCGGCCCTGGGGCCGGAAAATTGCCTATTCCTGTCGACCGATGAACTGCGTCGAGACCAGCAATCCGTCATGGCGCGCTGCTTCCGTTTCCTGGGACTGCCGGACGTCGATGCGGCGGACAAGATGGATACCAAGAACGAAACCGATGCGCTTGGCCGCATACCACCCGGGCCTATGACCGTGATGGCGCGCTTTGTGCCTTATACGATGAAGCAATCCGCGCTGTATCAAACACTGAAGGAGAAGATCCTGAAGGCGGGTGCACCCGCTCCGCCACGGAGAATGACAACCGAAGAGCGCGCTTATGTCGAAGACAGGCTAGCATCCGACATAGGCTGGTATGCAAAGCGGTTTCCATCCGCAAAGGAACCGTGATCGATCGTGGAAAATACTCGCTCGAGCTACCGCACCATCCTGCGGTCCTCGTCCATCATGGGCGCAGCCTCGGCCGCGAATATCGCATCGGGGCTGGTAAAGATGAAGATCGCGGCGGTCCTTCTCGGGCCTGCCGGGGTCGGCCTGATCGGTCTCTACCAGAACCTGATGCAGACCGCTGCGACAGTCGCGGCGATGGGGCTCGGCAATGTCGGAACCCGGCAGGTCGCCGCGGCACAGGGACGCCAGGACGCGGATGGGCTGGGGCGAGCGCGGGCGGCGCTTCTGTGGGGCACGGTGATCCTCGCGACGGCCGGGGGCGCCGGTCTCTGGCTTTCGCGCGACTGGCTGGCCCTCGTGGTGGTGGGCGATCCGAGCGCTGCGCGGGCAGTCGGCTGGCTCGGGCTGGGCGTCGCGCTGACGGTCGTGGCCGGGTCCCAGAGCGCCTATCTGACCGGTATGCGCCGCATCGGCGACGTGGCCCGCGTAAGCGCCTGGACCGCGATCCTCGGTGCCGTCCTGGGCGTGCTTTTCATGCTGCTCTGGGGCATCCGCGGAATCGTTGCCGTGGTTCTTGTGGCGCCTGTCGCGGGCGTCGCGGCTGGGCATTGGTACGTGGCGCACCTGCCATCTCCGCGTTCGCCTCGCCCGGCGGTGACGGAATTGCTGTCCGAATGGCGGGCGATGGCAGGGCTTGGCATCGCGTTCATGTTGGCCGCGCTGGTCATGACCTTCTCGCTTCTGCTCGTCCGCAGCATTATCCAGCATCGTCTGGGCGCCGGACCGCTGGGCCAGTTCCAGGCCTCCTGGTCGCTCGGCATGATCTACCTGTCATTCATCCTGGGCGCGATGGGCACCGATTATTACCCGCGCCTGACCGCGGTCATCAACGACCACGAAGCGGCGGCACGCATGGTGAACGAGCAGACCGAGGTTGCGCTCTTGCTATGCGGACCGGTGCTGCTGGCGACACTCGCACTGGCGCCGTGGGTTATCAGCCTGCTTTATTCGGGCGCCTTCTCCCCCGCGGTAGACATTCTGCACTGGCAGCTTCTCGGCGATGTGCTCAAGATCATCAGCTGGCCGCTGGGTTTCGTCGTGCTCGCGCGCGGATCGGGCAAGGTCTTCCTCGCCACGCAGGTCCTGAGCGCGACGGTATTCGTGATCGTCAGCTACCTGCTGTTGCCGCATTTTGGCATCAGCGCGACCGGCATCGGCTTTCTCGCCATGTATGTGACCGGCCTGCCGGTGAACTTCCTCATAGCACGGGCATGGCTTGGCTTTCGCTGGTCGCCCGCGGTGGTGTTGCAGGCGTTCGTGCTGGGCGGCGCGGCGATCGCGATAGACATCGTCGCGCGGATCTCAGCGGGCGCAGGCGCGCTTCTCGGCGTGCCGGTGGCGGTGATCTTCGCCGCCGTGGCGCTGGCCCGCGTTGCGCAGATGGCCGAGCTGGGCGGTCCAGTGGCCCGAGTCGCACAGCTCGGCAGAAAACTGTTTTCGCCACGCGGGAGAACGCGATGACCATGCCCCAACCCCTTGCCTCCGGCGACGGCGCCGATCGCCCGCTGGTGACCTTCGCGCTCTTTGCCTACAATCAGGAGCGGTTCATCCGCGAGGCCGTCGAGGGCGCATTCGCCCAGACCTATCAACCGCTGGAGATCATCCTTTCGGATGATTGCTCTTCCGACCGGACCTTCGAGATCATGGAGGAGATGGCGGCAGCCTACACCGGTCCGCACCGGGTGCGCGTGCGGCGCAACGCGGTGAACGTGGGCATCGGCGGGCATGTCTCGGCTGTCGCCGCCGCTGCGGAGGGTGATTTCATAGTATTGGCGGCGGGAGATGATATTTCGTCGCCGGAGCGGGTTCATACACTTGCAGACGAATGGCTGCGCTCGGGGCGCAACATCATGGCGATCGAGAGCGGATATCAGGACATCGATGCGGATTCGAACGCGCTCGGGATTATAGATTTCACCCACCGGCCGCCGTCTATGACGAAGGAAAATGTAGCCGAACATGGCGGTTTTCTTGTCGGCGCCACAACCGCCTACGACAAGAGGGTGTTCACGCGCTTTTCACCGCTTCTGGATTTCATTCATCATGAAGACAGAGCACTTCTATTTCGTGCGCTACTTCTCGGAGGCGAAGTCGGATTTTCATGCAAACCCCTGATTTTATACCGAAGAGAGGTTGGCGTATCCGCAGCATACAGAGATGCTCGAACAATCGATCCATCCGTATTCTCGCGCCGCATGCTGGCGGACAACCTGCAGAAACTCGTCGATGCGGCAAAGCTGGACGAATTCAGGCTTGAAATTTTAATCTGCAATCAATTGCGCCGTTATTCAGCGGAGGTATTCCTGCTATCCAATGGCCCCGGCATCGGAAAGCTCGTGGATGCCATCAGATATTGCGGCCTGTACTGGGCGCTGCGTGCATTCCTGAAGAGCAGCATGTGGCGCGTCCGGCAGAAGCTTTACGGTTCTCGGAGCTCGTGATGCGGCGACTCGTTCACATGGTTCTCCAACTGAAAGGTCGGCTTGTGTTTCGCCGCAGGGTCGGAATCTTGGGGAACTTCACTGTTGCCAATCCTCGAAATGTCATCATCGGGGATCACTGCGGGATCAATCACGGCGTTTTCATCCTCGGGCATGAGCGGGTTGAAATCGGATCCCATGTCGTCTTGTCCGCGCGCTGTATGCTGATCGATGCCGGGCTGGCGCTGCACGAATTCGCAACCCACGATTTTCCAGCCCATGTCAGCGGGCCGATCCGTATCGAGGATGGTGCCTGGATCGGTGCGGGGGCCATCATCCTGGCGAATGTCACCGTCGGCCGCAAGGCGGTGGTTGGCGCCGGCGCGGTCGTGACGCGGGATGTCGCACCCTACACCGTCGTCGCCGGCAATCCTGCGCGAGTCATCGGAGCAGTCGATGGCTGAGCCGGTTTCCGTCGTTGTCACCTGCTTCAACCTGCAGGCCTATATCAGGGAGGCGATCGAATCCGTCCTTCGGCAGGACTATCGGGGCGCGGTGCAGATAATCGTCGTCGATGATGCCTCGACAGACGAGAGTCGTGCCATCTTGCGCGCGATGGATGGTCTCGACCTGGTGCTTCTCGACCGAAATGGAGGCGTCCTGCGGGCCATGATCGCGGGGCTACGGGCAGCGCGCCACGATGTTGTCTTCTTCCTCGACGGCGACGATGTCTGGAGCCCCGGCAAGCTGACCGGGTGCATGACGGCCCTCGATCCGCGTACGGCATTCTGCACCCATGATCTGTGGTACATGAACAGCGACGGAGAGCGGCTGGCACGAGCTTCCCGTGTCGGCGCGGTTCTGAAGCCTTCCGACGAAATGCAGCGTGAGGCGCTTATAAGGCGCGGGATCCTCGAACATCTTGATTACGTCTGGCTGGGGAGTGCCTTCGGGGTTCGGAAGGGGTCGGCCGAGATCGACGGCTTCATCGCCTTTTGCGAGGACAGGCCCGAACTCCTGAATGCCTACCAGGACTGGCCGCTTGCGGTCTGGGTCGGGCTTCAACCCGGAGTTTCCATGAAATACGTCGACCGCGAATTGTTCGGCTACCGCCTGCATGGCGCCAACTACAGCGGCTCGATGCCGACAATCGCACGGGCGCGCCGGAATTTCAGCAAGGTGTTCGCGACAGCCCGGCTCATCGAGGCAATAATGGAAGCGCGCGGCGCCGAGGCGGCGCATCGCGCTATCGCACGACGACATCGGAAGGAGGCGGAACTGCTTTCGGCCTGCGTCACTGGTGGGCGGGGGGAGGTTCTTGCCTCGCTGCGCCGAAACGCCCGCGGCATCGGTCTGGGGACCCGCGAGATGAAGACCTTCGTACGGGCCATGCTTGCCCTTTCGCTGGGTACCGAACGTGCACATGCGGCAATCGAATGCCTGAAACGGGCAAGGGCCGGAAAATGACGACCGGCCGACGAATCCACACCCTCTATCTGACCCGCAACGGGCTGCTCGAGCCGCTGGGACAAAGCCAGGTCATGGCCTATCTGCGCGGCTTGTCGCGCGACTACCGGATCACGCTGATCACCTACGAGAAGGCCGAGGACTGGGCCGATGCCCAGGCGGTGGCGCGGGCGCGGGCCGAATGCGCAGCGCTTGGCATCCGCTGGCTGCCGCAGCGTTTCCGTCCGCGCCCGAAGCTGGTCGCGCCCGCGCTCAGCATGCTGCGGATGGTCTGGCTCGTGCGGCGCGCGGTGCGCAGCGACGACATCCGGCTGATCCACGCGCGGTCCTATATCCCGGCGGCGGTGGCGCTGGTGGCGGGGGCGACGCAGGGGGTGCCCTTCATCTTCGACATGCGCGCGCTCTGGCCGGAGGAGCTGATCACCGCGGGGCGGCTGCGGCGCGGGTCGCTGCTGCATCGCGCCATCGTCGCGGCCGAGCGTCGCTGCCTGCGCCGGGCGGCGGCGGTGGTG
>JASBUM010000150.1 GCA_030147905.1 Acidimangrovimonas sp. | reverse complement strand
CGGGCAAGGACCGCATATTCCGCCATCAGCTCCGGGGTGCCGTCGTAATGGATGTGTCCGTCGTGGAACTTGGGGATGCCGGCATTGCCCTTCGCGATGATCTGGCGTTCCGTGCCCTGGGCGACGAAGCCGAGCACCGTACGCATCAGATCGGCGGCGCCCACGCCGCCATTGGCCCCGAAGGCCAGCGGCGGCACCGGCAGCTTCTCGACCAGATCGACGAGCGCGGCCGATGTGATGCCCATCATCGTGCGCCCGGCGGTGTCGAAGCTCATCGTGCCGCACCAGGGCATGCCGGCCAGCCGCGCGGCCTCGGCCGCGGCCTTGTATTCCTCGGCGGCCGAGATGGTCTCGACCCAGAGCACGTCGGCGCCGCCGGCCTTCAGCCCCTCGGCCTGTTCGTGGAATATCTCGACGGCCAGTTCATGGGTAAGGTTGCCCATCGGCGCCATGATCTCGCCCGTCGGTCCCATTGAACCCGCGACCACCACCGGCCGCCCCGCGGCATCCGCGACCTCTCGACCAAGCTCTGCCGCGAGACGGTTCAGTTCCCGCGTCCGCGCCTGGGCGTCATGCAACTTGAGCCGCGCGGCATTGGCGCCGAAGCTGTTGGTCAGGAAGATGTCCGAGCCGGCCTCGACGGCGTCGCGGTAGAGCTTGCGGATATTGTCGGGCTGATCGCTGTTCCACAGTTCGGGGGCCTCGCCCGAGGCCAGTCCCATGTTGAACAGATTGGTGCCGGTCGCGCCATCGGCCATCAGCCAGTCGCGCTGTGCGAGAAGTTCCGCCAGAAGATTGCTCATCGCCTCACCTCGAATATCCGCGCCCCGACCGGGCCGTCCGCGGGTGATGTCGCACGCTCGGGGGCGGGAGGCAAACCATTTCGCCGCAACGGCTTCATGGCCGGCCCGAACCCGCCGGGGCGGACGATCGCATCTCTTTCGGGGCGAAATACCGCGGGGGTGCGGGGGCGGCGCCCCCGCCCTGAACAGGCGCGAGGCCCTGCCGGAGCCTAGCGTTCGGCCAGCAGCTGCGCCTTGGCGGTCGTCAGGCATTCGGCGCGCTTGGCGCGGATCGCGACAGCATCGGCGCGCGCACCGAGATCGCCCGCCACCTTGCGCACGACATCCTCGCTGCCCGGTTCCTCGAAATCCGCCTTCACCACGCTCATCGCGTAACGCTCCACCTCCGGCCCCGACAGGCCCAGCAGGCCGGCCGCCCATTCGCCGAGCAGCCGGTTCGCGCGCGCCTCGGCCTTGAACTGCATCTCGGCGTCATGAGCGAACTTGGCTTCAAAGGCATTCTCGCGTTCGTCGAAGGATTTCATCGTGGCCTCTCGGTTCTGTGATCTCGTTTCAGATATGCGCATCGCCGTGCCCTGCGGCAAGCCCCGCTTTGCCTTGCGGGGATGTCGATCATATCTTATAGCGGGCGCCGAAGCGCGGGGCTGTCGGGTGCCGCCGCAGCGGAGTATACATGGCACGTCGCAAGAAGATCTACGAAGGCAAGGCGAAGATCCTGTACGAGGGGCCGGAGCCGGGCACGCTCGTGCAGTATTTCAAGGATGACGTTGCGGCCTTCAACGCCGAGAGCCCGGACGTGGTCGAGGGCAAGGGCGTGGTCAACAACCGCCTGTCGGAATTCTTCATGGCCGGCCTCAATGCCATCGGGGTTCCGACGCATTTCATCCGTCGCATCAACATGCGCGAGCAGCTCGTGCGCGCGGTGGAGATCATCCCGGTCGAGGTGATGGTGCGCAATTTCGCCGCCGGCGGCATCTCGTCGCGGCTCGGGATACCGGAAGGCACGGCGCTGCCCAGGCCGATCGTGGAATTCTACTACAAGGACGAACAGCTGGACGATCCGCTGGTGAGCGAGGAACATGTCATCGCCTTCGGCTGGGCCAGCCAGCAGGACCTCGACGACATGGTCGCGCTGGCGTTGCGGGTGAACGATTTCCTGTCGGGGGTGATGATGGGTGTGGGCATCCGGCTTGCCGATTTCCGCATAGAGGTCGGGCGGATCTGGGAGGGCGACTTCCAGCGTCTGGTCGTCGCTGACGAGATCAGCCCCGACAATTGCCGTCTGTGGGACATGCGCGCGGTGGAAGGCATGGCGCGCAGCGGTGGCGACAAGGTGCCGCCCGGCGATCTGGGTGATGCCTATACCGAAGTCGCGCGGCGGCTCGGCGTGCTTCCGGCCGCGACCGTGGCGGGCGGCAAGACGATGCTGATCAACTGAAGGGCTGGATGATGAAGGCGCGGGTTCACGTTATGTTGAAGGACGGGGTCCTGGACCCGCAGGGCGAGGCCGTGCGCCATGTCCTGGGGCGGCTCGGCTTTGCCGGGGTCGCCGGGGTGCGTCAGGGCAAGGTGATCGAGCTCGACCTCGAAACCAGCGACCGCGACGCGGCCGAACGCGAGGTGCGCGCGATGTGCGAGAAGCTTCTGGCCAATACGGTGATCGAGAAATACAGCGTCGAGATCGCCTGAGGGCGCGATCT
>JASBUM010000146.1 GCA_030147905.1 Acidimangrovimonas sp. | reverse complement strand
GTGGGCTGGCCGCTGGCGTTCATCCGAAGCTCCGTGTCGGTCGGTCGAAGACCTTGCGCCCCATCAGCGACGCGACAAGGTCCACCATCAGCCGCGCGGTGCGGCCGCGTTCGTCGAGAAAGGGGTTCAGCTCCACCAGGTCGAGCGAGGTCACGAGCCCCGATTCATGAAGCAGTTCCATCACCAGATGGGCCTCGCGGAAGGTGGTGCCGCCGGGCACGGTGGTGCCCACCGCGGGCGCGATGCCCGGGTCGAGGAAATCGACGTCGAGCGAGACATGCAGCATCCCCCCGGCGCGGCGCACGCGGTCGAGGAAGGTGCGCAGCGGCGCCACCACCCCCTGTTCGTCGAGGACCCGCATGTCGTTGATCTCGATGTCGCATTCCATCAGGGCCGCGCGTTCGGCCGGATCGACCGAGCGGATGCCGAACATGCAGATGCGTTCGGGCGGAACCGGTGCGGGGAAGGCCGGGAAGGCGTCGAAGCCCTCGCGCCCGGCGATATAGGCGACGGGGGTGCCATGAAGGTTGCCCGACCGGGTGGACAGGGGGGTGTGGAAATCCGAATGCGCATCCAGCCACAGCAGAAACAGCGGCCGCCCCTGACGCGCGGCATGGGTGGCGGCGCCGGCGACCGAGCCGAGCGCGAGCGAATGATCGCCCCCCAGCGTGATCGGCATGCCGGCCTCGAAGGCGCGGGCGACCGCATCGGTCAGACCCTCGCACCAGGCGACGGTCTCGGCCAGCGAATGGACCGCCGGATTGGGGCAGGTGGCCGGGCGGGTCGGGGCAGGGGCCACGTCGCCGCGGTCCTCGACGCCGTGGCCAAGGTCTGCCAGCACGTCGGCGAGGCCCGCCACGCGGTAGGCGGCAGGCCCCATCAGACAGCCCGCACGTTGCTGCCCGCTGTCGATCGGGGCGCCGATGAGGATACAGTTTCGTTTCATGCGCAGTCCTTGGCTGTGGTGGCCCGTCCCGGGCGCCGGCCGGGTGCCGAAACGGTTTTCGGGACGGCTTGCGGCGGATTCCAGCATCATTATTGTCGATGCGAGAGATGGATTTGCCAATTCGAAAGTCTGTGTGTTCAAAATGGATGATACCGATCAGCGGCTGATTGCCGCGTTGCGCCGCGACGGCCGTGCCTCGATATCGGAGCTGGCGCATGAACTCGGCGTCGCGCGGGCGACGGTGCGGGCGCGGCTTGCGCGGCTGCGCGCCGCGGGCGAGATCGCGGGCTTCGCCGTGCTGACCCGCGCCGATGTTACCGCCGCCCCGGTGCGGGCACTGACGATGATCGGGATCGAGGGCCGCGGGACCGAGCGCATCATCGCGCGCCTGTCGGGGATGCCGTCCGTTCAGGCGGTCCACACGACGAACGGCAAGTGGGATCTGATCGCGGAACTGGGCACTGCCACGCTCGAAGAGCTGGACCGGGTGCTTGTCGCCATCCGTCGGCTGGAAGGGGTGACGACCTCGGAGACGAGCCTGCTGCTGTCCACCCGGCGCGCGGGGCGGGTCTGAGAGGCTGCGCGCGACCGTGCCGCGGCGGTGGCGAAGGCGCTAGCGGTCGCGCAGCGCCGCCGCGACCCACAAGACGACAAGCAGTGAAGAGAAGATCGCGTTCCAGCTTGCCATCGACAGGTTGAGAAATGACCACGCGACCTCGTCACAGCGTACCACCGGCGCCGCCATGATCTTGTCAAGCAGCGCCTTGGCCGAAATGCCGTGGATCTGAATCGATCCGGTGCAGCTTGCCGGGCCCTGCCACCATGCGCGCTCCACCCCGGTGTGGTAGATCCCCAGCGCGGCCGTCGTCGCCGCCGCCAGCGCGCCCGCCCACGTCAGCAGCGGCCATCCCATCGCCAGCGCGACCAGCCCGATGCCGATCGCGACCGCATGCGGCCAGCGTTGCAGCAGGCACAGATGGCATGGATGCAGCCCGCCGTAATACTGAAACGCCAGCGCCCCGCCCAGCAGCGCGGCCGAGCCGAGCATCGCCAGAAGGATCAGGGCGTTGTGTGACATCACAATGTCCTCAACGCGATGAAGGCCAGCCCCAGCACCACCGCGACGCCGAAGCTCACCAGCGCGAAACGCCGTTCGATGAAGCTGACGATCCGATCGCCGTGGTGGCGCAGAAGCCAGGCCAGCGCGTAGAAGCGCGCCCCCCGTGCGATGATCGCCGACAGGACGAACAACGGGAAGTTGAAGCCGATGACCCCCGACAGGATCGTCACCACCTTGATCGGCGGGATATGCGACACCCCCGAGGTCACCAGCATCAGCAATATTGCGGGGTCGCCGGCCCAGGATTTCATCGCCTCGAAGGCGCCCAGCTTGCCGTAGCTGACCAGAACGGGCCGCGCGATCAGATCGAAGGCGTAATGTCCGATGGCCCAGCCCAGCATCCCCCCGAGAACCGAGGTCAGCGTGGCGATGAACGCATAGCGCATCGCGCGCTCGGG
>JASBUM010000137.1 GCA_030147905.1 Acidimangrovimonas sp. | reverse complement strand
GCGCACGATCTCGGGGCCGGTCAGGGTTTCGTATTCCAGCAGACCTTCGGCCAGGCGGCGCAGGTCTTCGGATTTCTCGGTCAGGATCCGCTTGGCGGTTTCATAGCCCTCGTCGACGATCTTGCGCACTTCGGCGTCGATCAGTTCCATCGTCTCGGGCGAATGGCTCGACCCGCCCTGGTAGCTGCCCAGGTAGCTTTGCTGTTCGTTGGCATAGTCGATGTTGCCAAGCTGGTCGGAGAAGCCGAACTGTGTGACCATCGCCCGGGCGATCTTGGTCACCTGCTGGATGTCCGAGGCCGCGCCCGAGGTGACGTTGTCCTTGCCGAAGGTCAGTTCCTCGGCGACCTTGCCGCCCATCGCCATGGCGATCTTGGACTTGTACTTGGTGTAGGTGACCGAAAGCTGGTCGCGTTCGGGAAGCGACAGGACAAGGCCCAGCGCGCGACCGCGCGGGATGATCGTGGCCTTGTGGATCGGGTCGTGCTGCGGGACGTTCAGCCCGACGATCGCATGGCCCGCCTCGTGATAGGCGGTCAGCTTCTTCTCGTCCTCGGTCATCACCATGGATCGACGCTCGGCCCCCATCATCACCTTGTCCTTGGCGGACTCGAAATCCTCCATGGTGACGAAGCGGCGGCCGACGCGGGCTGCCATCAGCGCGGCCTCGTTGACCAGGTTGGCAAGGTCGGCGCCGGAAAAGCCGGGCGTGCCGCGGGCGATGATGCGCAGATCGACATCGGGGCCGATCGGAACCTTGCGGGCATGGACCGAAAGGATCTTCTCGCGGCCCTTGATATCGGGGTTCGGCACCTGGATCTGGCGGTCGAAGCGGCCCGGGCGCAGAAGCGCGGGGTCAAGCACGTCGGGACGGTTGGTCGCGGCGACGATGATGATGCCTTCGTTGGCCTCGAACCCGTCCATCTCGACCAGAAGCTGGTTGTGGGTCTGTTCGCGTTCGTCGTTGCCGCCGCCGTAGCCCACCCCGCGCGAGCGGCCGACCGCGTCGATCTCGTCGATGAACACGATGCAGGGGGCGTTCTTCTTGGCCTGCTCGAACATGTCGCGCACGCGGCTGGCGCCGACGCCGACGAACATCTCAACGAAATCGGAACCCGAGATGGTGAAGAAGGGCACGCCCGCCTCCCCGGCGATGGCGCGGGCCAGAAGCGTCTTGCCGGTGCCGGGGGGGCCTACCAGAAGCGCGCCTTTCGGGATCTTGCCCCCGAGTCGCGAGAATTTCTGCGGGTTGCGCAGGAACTCGACGATCTCCTCGAGTTCCTCCTTTGCCTCGTCGATCCCCGCGACATCGTCGAAGGTCACCCGCCCCTGCTTCTCGGTCAGCAGCTTGGCGCGGCTCTTGCCGAAGCCCATGGCCCCGCCCTTGCCGCCGCCCTGCATGCGGTTCATGAAGAAGATCCAGACCCCTATCAGGACCAGGAAGGGCAGCCAGACGCCGAGCATGGACATGAAGCCCGATTGTTCCTGTGCCTTGGCGTCCACGACCACGTTCTTGGCAAGAAGCTTGTCGGTGACATTCTCGCCCTGTGGCTTGATCGTTGCATAGTGCTGGCCGTCCTTGGCCGTCACCATGACCCTTTCGCCGTTCAATGTCACCTTGGCGACATCACCTGCGTTCACGCTCTGGATGAACTGCGAATAGGGAACTGTCCGGTTCGACATCGACGTCTGATTGCCGCTGAACAGGTTGAACAGTGCCAGGATCAGCAGAAACAGAACGACCCAGAATGCGATATTACGCGCGTTGCCCACGGAGGCCTCCTTCGAAGCGACGCGCGGGCCATCCCGAGTGCGTCACCATATTGTTCCCTTCTAAAATAGAGAATAGCGGGACGGGTTCAATGCGATAAAAGTGAGCAAAAATACTCGGCTTCTCCTCGGGCCAGGACGGCGCGCCAGCCTGCGGCGCTTCCGGCCAGTGGTGCCGCTTCCAGCGCGCGCCCCCGCCACTGCGCGGGCGAGGCCAAGAGCGTGTCGCGCGGAAGGTCGGTGTTTCTCCATCCGGGGCAATGGCGCAGCCCCGCAGGACCCAGCGCCGCAATCGTCAACTCCGCAAGGTCAATCGCTGGTTCTGGCCCTTCTGACGGGGGGGCGGCGCCGGCCGCGCGCGCAGGGATCAGATGCCAGCGCCCGTCCCACAATCCGCCGGCGGAGACGCGCCGGTTGCGCACCGCGGCGGGCTCGCGGCCGATCCTCAGGTCGCCTTCGACACGGCGGATCAGGCAGCCGTGGAGCGTGGCAGGCGCCCGGGGTGCGGCGGCAAGTCGCGCAATCATGGCGTCGAGTGCGGCCTGCCGCGGGCCGTATTCCGCCGAGGCGACCCAGCACAGCGAATGGACAAGAAGCCGCCTGCGGATCTCTTCGGGCAGCGCCATCAGAGCGGCGTGATCGAGGATGACGTCGCCGGCCTGGACGCGCGCGATGCGCCGCGCGGTTTCCGCCGTGACCGTCTCGAGCGCGCGGCGCGCCTCGGCCAGCCGCTCGGCCGCGGCCCGCAAGGCCGGCGCGTCGAGGCCCATCGGCTCGAGCATGTCGAGGATGCGGCGCGTGCGCACGCGCGCGAAGCGCGGATCGCTGTTCGAGGGGTCCTCGACCCAGCCGAGGCCGCGGTTGCGCAGATAGTCGCGCAGATCGGCGCGCCGGGCCCACAAAAGCGGCCGCAGCCAGGCCACGCCAGGCACGCGCCGCAGGATCGGCATGGCCGAAAGCCCGTCCAGCCCGGCCCCGCGGGCAAGCCGCATCAGGAAGGTCTCGGCCTGATCGTCGGCGGTATGGGCCAGCGCGACCGTGTCGATGCCGCGCTCGCGCGCCCAGCCCGCCAGCAGCGTCTGGCGTGCCCGCCGCGCCTGGTCCTGAAGGTTGCCGGTTCCGTCCCAGCCCTGCCATGCGAGGATGCTGTGCGCGACCCCGATCGAGCGGCACACCTCGGCCACCATCTCGGCCTCGGCACGGGCGGCAGGGCGCAGGCCGTGATCGACGGTCGCGGCGGCCAGAACGACGCCGCGTTCGCGCGCCCAGCCCGCCATCAGATGCATGAGGGCCATCGAATCACCCCCGCCCGAGACCGCGACCCCGAGCCGCGCCGGCGGGGCAGGTCCCAGCGCGCGCGCAAGGCTGTCGGCGAGCCCCGCGCGAAGCGCCGCCGCCTTCGCCGGTGCGCCTTCCGTCGCCGCGCCTTCCGACGGGCCCTTGCCCCGCATGTCGACATTGCCGCGAACGGCATCCGTCACCTCGGCGGGTTCGTCAAGGGAATCAGCGCAGGAATCGGCTGAGGAACCGGTGGGATTATCGGCAGCGGAACCGGCCGCGGCTTCCGGCCCGGTGGCGGAAGCGGGCCGGCGGTCTGCCGTCCCGCCCGCCATCTCCGTCAGGCCGGCCGTGTCCGTTGGGCCGGCCGTGCCTTGTGCGCCGCCGGCGTCGCTCTTGCCGGTCGTGCCCGTCTTTGCTCTTTGCCGCCCCGCGCCGGCAGGTACGGGTTCCGCCGCGGTGGCGGCGGCCCCCTCTGCCCGGTGGGTTCGGCCCCGGCCCGTCACTTGCAGCCGAGCGTCTGCATCGCCGTGGCGGCATCCTCGACCGCGGGGGCCGCGGGATAGCGCACCGAGACCTGGCCGAGCGTTGTGCA
The DNA here is from genome assembly GCA_030147905.1 of Acidimangrovimonas sp. The sequence goes on along the minus strand of JASBUM010000137.1, from coordinate 498 downwards.
GGCGTCCTTGACCTGACCGAGCTTGCCGAGACTGACGCCGAGCATGGTCAGCGCATCGGCAGCGCGCGGCCCCTTGGGATAGCCGGAGAAGCTGTCGAGATAGGCGCGCGCCGCGTTGGCGGTGTCATGCAGGTCGGAGAGCGCCTGGCCGCGGAAGAACAGCGCCTCGCCGGTCAGTCTGCCGCCGGTATAGGTCTGGGCGAACTTGCCGAAGAGATCGGCCGCGCTCTGGTAGTTGCCGGCGTCGAAGGCGGCCTTGGCCTTGTCGAAGGCGGCCTGCTCGCCGACGGCCAGCGGCTGGTTGCTGGTGGCGTTGGTGCCGGTCGCGCCGGTCGTGGGGGCGCCGGTCGTGGGGGCGCCGGTGACGGCACCCACTGCGGCCGTGCCGACCCCGACCGAACGCGCCGTCGTCACGGGCTGGCCGGGCTTGGGCTGCGCGGCAGCGGTTCCGGGGGCCGCTCCGGCGGGCTTGGCACTCGCGGGCGCCGTGGTCGAGGT
>JASBUM010000136.1 GCA_030147905.1 Acidimangrovimonas sp. | reverse complement strand
CACCCGCACGTCGACAGGTACCCGCACGTCGACAGGTACCGGCACCCCGGCCCCGGATGCCGGGCGGGCATGCGATGATCGGCTCATGCCTGTTGCTGCCATCGTCTCGCCGCTGATGCACGGGTCCGCACCCGCGCGCTGGTGAGAGGTCGCGCCCTTTCACCGGGCGACTCGGCGCAGTCTATGCCGCCTTGGTAAAGAAGACGCTTCAAATTTCAACCCCCTGGCGGCCCTGCCTGATGCGCCGCATGAAGCGGCCAGGCGGTGGCGTCGTGGCGCGCCGGTGGTCGGTGCGCGCCGGTGGCCGGGGCGCGTTAAGGAAATGTGGAGGCTTGCACGCCACAATCGCCTGCGTCGGGGTGACTGGGGCCGTCGGACCGGATGAGGACAGGCATGGAACGAAGGGGCGCGACGGGCATGCGCGGGTGCCGGCACGGGAAGGCCGGGGACGGGCGGGAAGGCGTGGCGGCGCCCGACGGCCGCGGCCGGCGCGCGCCCGGCCGCGCGTCGATCCGGGGGCGCCGGGGTGGGCTGGCACTGGGGCGGCGCCTGCGCGACGAAAGCGGCTCGCTCGTGGTCTTCGGCCTGATGATGCTGGTGCTGATGCTGGCCACGGCCGGAACCGCCGTCGACCTGATGCACCACGAGACCCGGCGCACGAAGGTCCAGAACACGCTGGATGCGGCGGTCCTGGCGGCGGCCAATCTCGATCAGGCGCGCAGCCCCCGCGACGTCGTCGAGGACTATTTTTCCAAGGCCGGGCTGGCCGGATCGCTGGGCGCGATCACCGCGACGAAGTCTGAATTTTCCAGCCGGATCTCGGCGCGCGCCGATGTCGGGACCGACACGCATTTCATGAAGCTCGCCGGGGTGTCCCGGCTGCAGGGCGCGGGGGCAAGCACCGCCGAGGAAAGCGTGGGCGGGGTCGAGATCGCGCTGGTGCTGGACAATTCGGGCTCCATGGGCTGGAACGGCCGGATCGAGAACCTGAAGATCGCCGCCGGCCGCTTCATCGACACGATGTTCGGCGCGGTCGGTGCGGATGCGCTTTCGGTCTCGATCGTGCCCTATGATTCGCATGTCAGCCTGGGCCCCTACCTGATGTCGAAGCTCGCGGTGACGGATGACCAGACCAAGGCCAACTGCATCGACTTCCTGCCGCTCGACTATGGCACCACCGCGATACTGCCCACGGCACTTTTGACGAGGTCGGGGCATTTCGACGCGCAAACCTACGCCCACGGCCGCATCCGGCCCGAATGCAGCACCCTCGCGGCGCGCGAGATCCTGCCCTTCTCGAATGACCAGATAGCGCTGAAAACGAAGATCGAATCGTTGGTCGCGGGGGGCTACACCTCGATCGAGAGCGGGGTGAAATGGGGCGCGGCGCTGCTCGATCCGGCGGCGCGGCTGCTGGTCGATGCGATGATCGGCGACGGCGTGACGACGCCGCGGCTGTCGCGCCTGCCGGCGCTTTTCGGCGATCCGCAGGTGATGAAGGTGATGGTGGTGATGAGCGACGGGCAGAACACCCGCCGCTATCAGCTCGACCCGGCCTACAAGGCGGGGCCCGCGCTGCTGATGGCCAACAGCGCCGACGGCGGCTATTCGCTGTTCGACCCGCTGCGCGGCCAGTACTGGATCAGCGCGCTGGGCGAGTGGCGCGCGCTGCCCTGGGGGGCGGGCACCCATCTGTCGTGCGACGAGGAGTCGCGCTGGTGGCTGCGGGCGGCAAGCTGCACCGTCGTCAAGGATCCCGGCCTGCCGGTGCCGATGACCTGGCCCGAGGTCTGGGACCGGATGTCGGTGCGGTGGTTCACGCGCAATCTGATCCGTCCGGCCTATGGATGGCAGGCCGAGCGCAGCTGGTACGACCGTATCGTCGAGACCGTCGAGGCGGCCACCATGGACGGCTATCTGCGCCAGATCTGCGGCGCCGCCCGCGCCAAGGGCATCACCGTCTACACGATCGGCTTCGAGACCTCCGATCACGGCGCGGCCATGCTGCGCGATTGCGCCACCGCGCCGGGCTATCATTTCGCAGTCGAGGGCGCGGAGATCGGCGATGCCTTCTCGGCCATAGCCGGCAACATCAACCTGCTGCGGCTTACGCAATGAGCCGTGGCCGGATCCTTCTGCGGCAGTTTCGCGGGGCGGTGCGGGGGGTGGCGCCGCGCCTCCGGCGGCGGCTTTCGCCGGGCCGTTGGCGCCGCTCCGAGCATGGCGCCGCGGCGATCGAGTTCGTCATCATCTTCCCGCTCATCATGATGGTGTTCCTCTCGACGATCGAGGCCGGCGTCTATGCCATGCGCAAGGCGATGTTGAAGCGGGCGCTGGACCTCACCGTGCGCGGGCTCCGTCTGGGCCAGTTTGTCGACCCGGATCACGAGGCGCTGAAGGCGCGAATCTGCGATGCGGCGGGGGCGGTCGTGCCGAACTGCCGCGGGACGCTGCTTCTGGAACTTCGCCCGCTCGATTCCGCCGCATGGGCGCTGCCCGACCCGGCTGCACGCTGCATCGACCGGCGCGAGTCGGTACTGCCGGTGACGCGGCTGATCGCCGGTGCGGGCGACCAGATGATGATCGTGCGCGCCTGCGCGGTCACCGATCCGGTCTTCCCGCATAATGCGCTGGGGCTGCGGATGCCGGTGGATGGCTCGGGCGGCTATGCGATCGTCGCCACCTCGGCCTTCGTCAACGAACCGCGCTGAATGCAGGGAGAAACAGGATGACCCGCGCAACCGGTCACGTCTTCGCCGCCCCTGCCGGTCCTGCCGCCGGGGTGCGCGCGGGGAAGTCTACGGCGCCCCGTGCCGGGACCCGAACGGGGCTGTGTGCCGGCACCGGCCCGCGGGGGGAGCAGACGGAAACCGGCGGTCCTTCGCGACCGCAGCCGGGCCGTCTGCATCACCGTCTGCGCCGGTTCCTGCACGATCGTCGTGGAGCCTATTCCGTCGAGGCGATCCTTGTGCTGCCGGTGCTGATCTGGGCCAATCTCGGCACCTATGCTTATTTCGATGCCTTCGACACCATCGATTCCAGCCAGAAGGCCGCCTATACCGTCGCCGATGCGATCTCGCGCCAGACGCGGCCGCTGACCGCGGCGGACATCGACGGAATGGCGCGGCTCTTCGCCTATCTCACCCACGCCCGCGACGAGACCGGGCTTCGCGTCTCCAGCATCGGCTACGACGCCGGGGCCGATCGCTACCGGGTGATCTGGTCCCATGGCAGCGGTGGCGGTGCCACGCTGGACGGCGACGGCCTTTCGGCATTGCGTGGGCGGCTGCCGTCGCTGTCGGCGGGCGAGACGCTGATCGTGGTGGAAAGCCGCCTGCGCTACGTGCCCTTCTTCGACATGGGCCTGGCGCCCAGCGATTTCCGCGATGTGATCGTCACCCGCCCGCGCCTTGCCCCGCAGGTGGTCTTCGCGCCGCTGGCGCCCTGATCGGCCGCGGCCGGCGCCCGGCACGACTGCACCCCGCACCCCGGGCCGTCCCCCCGGTTCCGTATGTGCAGGGCTGCACGCAACCTCTGCCCGCGCCGCCATTGCGGAGGCGGGCGCGCGGCCTAGATTGGGCCTGACGCGCCCGCTCCGGGCCCCGCTCGAGGAGAACGCCATGTCGATCCGCCCGGTCACCCACGAATATCCCGCCCGCCCGACGATCGAGGGGGCAGGGGTTCATCTTCATCGCGCCTTCGGCTTCCAGGAGCCCGAGCTGATGGATCCCTTCCTTCTGTTCGACGATTTCCGCAACGACCGCCCCGAGGATTTCCGCCGTGGTTTCCCCTGGCATCCGCATCGCGGGATCGAGACCATCACCTATGTCCTCAGCGGCACCGTGGAGCATGGCGATTCGCTGGGCAATACCGGCCGGCTGGGGGCGGGTGACGTGCAATGGATGACCGCCGGCTCGGGCATCATGCATCAGGAGATGCCGCAGGGCGATTCACGGGGGCGCATGCATGGCTTCCAGCTCTGGGCGAACCTTCCGTCGAGCCTGAAGATGACGGCACCTCGTTATCAGGACGTCACCGCCGCCGAGATCCCCGAGGTGATCGACGATGATGGCACGCGCGTGCGGGTCGTCGTCGGCAGCTTCTGGGGGCGCAACGGGCCGGTCGACGGAATCGCCGCCGATCCGCAATATCTCGATGTCACCGTCCCGCCCGGCGTGACCCGGCGCCTGACGATCGATACCTATCGTCGTGCCTTCGCCTATGTCTTCGAGGGGGCGGGCCGGTTCCGCGATGCCGCCCAGCCGACCGGCGTGCTTCTGGAAAAGGAGGTGATGGGGCAGGAAGTGAACATGCGCGACCTGTCGGGCAACCGCACGCTGGTCCGTTTCGGCACCGGCGACGAGATCGAGGTGACGGCCGGCCCCGAAGGGGTGCGCTTCCTGCTGATCTCGGGCGCCCCGATCCAGGAGCCGGTGGCGTGGCACGGCCCGATCGTCATGAACACCCAGGCCGAGTTGCGCCAGGCCATCGCCGAGCTGCGCAACGGCACCTTCATCCGCCCGGCGCATTGACGGCATCGGGCGCCGGTGCAGGCCGCGCGGCGCCCACCGCCCCCACGGCCATGTCGGCATAGATCGCCGCCACCGCCTCGCGGCTCAGCCGACCGCCCTCGCGATACCAGCCGGTCACCCCGGTGAGCATCGCGATCAGCGCCAGCGTCGCCAGCTTGGTATCGGGGACGTCGAATTCGCCGCTGCGCCGGCCTGCGGCCACGATCGCCTCGAGCGCGTCTTCGTAACGCCGTCGCAGGGTCTCGATCCGGGCGAAATTCTCAGGTTCGAGATTGCGCAGTTCCATGTAGGCGATGAAGACCGCCTGAGGTCGCGCAAGGTGGAAACGGATGTGAAAGCGCGCGAAGCGGCGTAGCGCCGCCACCGGATCGGGGGCCCGGGGCTCCGCTTCCAGAGCGGTGAGCAATTCGTCCATGTGGCTGCGCAGAAGCTCGAACAGAAGGGTCTGCTTGTCAGGCGTGTACAGATAGAGCGCACCAGCCTGCACACCGACCTCGGCCGCTATGCGGCGCATCGACACCGCCGCATAGCCGTGGCGGGCGAACAGCGCGAGCGCGGCCTCGCGTATGCGCGGGCCGGTGATGTCGGCGTGGGATCCGGTCTTGCGTGCCATGGCGGCAGATTGAACTGAACACGCGTTCAGTTCAAGGGCGGCCGGCGGGCGGCATGGCGGCTTGCTGCCGGGGTGTGGGTGGCGTTACTGTGCGCGCGAACCGCCGGGACGCCTCCCCGGATCCCGATACCGGAACCTGCTCCCGGAAACTGCCGATGCCGCTGCGCCTGCCCGTGCTCATGCTGATCGCCCTGCTTGCGGCCGGATGCGCGCGCGTGCCCGCACTGGGCGGCGCGGGCTCGGAGGTCGCGCGCGCGGCCGGACCCTGGCCGCGGATCGTGCCGCTCGCCCCGATCGAGGCGGCGGGAAGGGCCCTGCGCGATCAACCGCCGCTGGCGGATCCCGCCGCCTTGCAGACACGGGCCGCGGCACTGCGAGCCCGTGCTGCCGGGCTGGCGCCGCCGGTGATCGTCCCGGCCGCGCAGCGCCGGCTGAACCGCGCGATCAGCGGCGGCGGCGCGGCGGGCAACGGCCCCTGACATACGCGGCCCGTGCATCCGGCCGCGTTGACTGCCCCGTCCGCGGCGATGCGCAGGCCGCCAATCGTCGCCGGCTTGCCCCGGTGTTCCGTGTCCCCAGATCCCGTCCGTGGGATTCGCCGCGGGATTCGTCGCGTGGGTCGCCGCGGAACGTGGCGGCCGGGCCTGGCCCACGCATGGATTGCAAGGCGGCGCGCAAAAGGCTAACACCCGCCAGACCCCACCGCGCCGTGCCGCGTGCCCGTCCGCGGCGCATCCGGCCGGCGCGATGCGCCCTGCGACAGACAGCGACGATGGAGCCTTTGCATGCCCGACCCCCTGCGTCTTGGAATCGCCGGACTGGGAACTGTCGGTGCGGCGGTCGTGAAGATTCTCGACGAACAGGCCGAGCTTCTTGCCGCCCGCGCCGGCCGGCCGATCGTCCTGCGTGCGGTTTCGGCGCGTAACCGCGACAAGGATCGCGGCATCGACCTTTCCCGCTTCGACTGGGAAGACGACCCGGCAGTGCTGGCCGGGCGCGACGATATCGACGTCTTCGTCGAGCTGATGGGCGGGGCCGAGGGCGCTGCGCGCGCAGCCGCCGAGGCCGCGATCGCGGCCGGCCGCGACGTCGTCACCGCCAACACGGCGCTTCTGGCCCATCACGGGCAGGCGCTGGCCGAGGCGGCCGAGGCCGCGGGCCGTGTGATCCGCTTCGAGGCGGCTGTGGCCGGCGGCATTCCGGTTATCAAGGCGCTGACCGAAGGGCTCGCCGGTAATCGCGTCACCCGCGTGATGGGCGTGATGAATGGCACCTGCAACTACATCCTGACCCGGATGGAGAGCGCGGGCCTGCCCTATGCGGAGGTTTTCGAGGAAGCGCGCGCGCTGGGCTATCTCGAGGCCGACCCGAGCCTCGACGTCGGCGGGATCGACGCGGGCCACAAGCTTTCGCTGCTGGCATCGATCGCCTTCGGCACGCGGGTCTCCTTTGACGCGGTCGAGCTGGAGGGGATCGAGCGGGTCTCCATCGACGATATCCGGCGCGCCGCCGACATGGGGTTCCGCATCAAGCTTCTCGGCGTCGCGCGGATGACCGGGCGCGGGCTGGAGCAGCGGATGTCGCCCTGCCTGGTGCCCGACGACAGCCCGCTGGGGCAATTGCCCGGTGGCACCAACATGGTCGTGCTGGAAGGCGACCAGGTGGGCCAGATCGTGCTGCGCGGACCGGGGGCGGGGGCAGGGCCGACGGCCAGTGCGGTGCTTGCCGATATCGTCGATCTGGCGCGCGGCAATCGTCCGCCCGCCTTCGGCCGACCGGCTCGCGACCTGATCCGGCCGGTGCCCGCCAAGGTCGCCGCGCCGGCGTCCTATTACCTGCGCATGCGGCTTCTGGACAAGCCCGGCGCGCTGGCCAAGATCGCGGCCGAGCTGGGCGAGGCCGGCATTTCCATCGACCGGATGCGCCAGTACGGCCATGCCGAGGAAAGCGCGCCGGTTCTGATCGTGACCCACCGCACCACCCGCGACGCGATCGACGTGGCGCTTGCGGGCTTCGCGCGCACCGGTGTCGTGGTGGGCGCGCCGGTGGCGATCCGCATCGAGCAGGTCTGACGCCGGCCGGCCGGGCCCATGGTGATCGCGCCGTTAGCGTTCACGCCGCTTGAGGGCAGGGGGCGCTTCGGGCTAGGAGGGGCGCGCAGGGAGCTTCAGACAGGGATTTCAACATGGCCGACACGATCGAGTTTCATGACCGCATGCTGTCGCTGGGCCTGGCGCGGGTCTCCGAGGCGGCGGCGCTGGCCTCGGCCCGGCTGATCGGCCGCGGCGACGAGAAGGCCGCCGACCAGGCGGCGGTTAACGCGATGCGCCAGCAGCTCAACCTGCTCGACATCGACGGCGTCGTGGTGATCGGCGAGGGTGAGCGCGACGAGGCGCCGATGTTGTTCATCGGCGAGGAGGTCGGCACCGGGCGCGGCCCGGCGGTGGATATCGCGCTCGACCCGCTCGAGGGCACGACCCTGACCGCCAAGGACATGCCCAATGCGCTGACGGTGATCGCGATGGCGCCGCGCGGCACGCTTCTGCATGCGCCCGACGTCTACATGGAAAAGCTTGCGATCGGGCCGGGCTATGCCCCGGATACGGTGACGCTGGACATGACGCCGGCCGCGCGGGTCGAGGAACTTGCCCGTGCCAAGGGCTGCGCGCCGGCCGACATCACCGTGTGCATCCTCGAACGCCCCCGTCACGAGGCGCTGATCGCCGAGGTCCGGTCCACCGGCGCCGCGATCCGGCTGATCACCGACGGCGATGTCGCCGGCGTCATCCATTGTGCCGAGGCGGCGATCACCGGGATCGACATGTACATGGGCTCGGGCGGCGCGCCCGAGGGCGTTCTGGCCGCGGCGGCGCTGAAATGCATGGGCGGGCAGATCTACGGCAAGCTCCTGTTTCGAAACGATGACGAGCGTGCGCGTGCGCATCGCGCCGGGATCACGGATTTCGACCGGATCTATACCCGCGACCAGCTGGTGACCGCCGATGTCATCTTTGCCGCGACCGGGGTCACCGACGGATCGATCTTGCGGGGGATCAAGCGCGAGGTGGGCTGGCTCACCACCGAGACGATCCTGATGCGCTCGAAGACCGGCTCGGTCCGCAGGATGAGCTATCGCACCCCCGCAAGGGGTCACTAGCGGCCATGGGACGGGCGCTTGTCCTGATCGATTTTCAGACCGGTTTCGACGCGCCGGTCTGGGGGCTGCGCAACAATCCGCAGGCAGAGGCCCGCGCGGCGGCTCTGCTGGGGCGCTGGCGCGCGGTGGGGGCGCCGATCTTCCACGTCCGACATATCGGCACCAGCGCGGAGAGTCCGCTGACACCGGCCGCCGGCGGGATCGACTTCAAGCCCGGGCTTGGACCCGCCGGGGCCGAACCGGTGATCGAGAAATCGGTCAATTCGGCCTTCATCGGCACCGACCTGCAGGCGCGTCTGGTCGCGGCCGGGGCCGGGACGGTCGTGATCTGTGGCCTGACCACGCCGCATTGCGTCTCCACCACCACGCGGATGGCGGCCAATCTGGGTTTCGTGGTCGAGCTTGCCGAAGATGCCTGCGCGGCCTTCACCACCAATGCCGACATGGGCTGGCGACCGGGCGCCGTGGCGCCGGGGGCGCAGGCCGTGCATGATATGGCGCTGGCCCATCTGCATGGAGAATTCGCCACCGTCCGCGACAGCCGCGAGATCCGGCCCGGCCCGGCATGAGCGCTTTTCTGGGGGTGGAATGTTCGGCTTCGGGGCGGCGCTGGATCGGGCTGGAGGCGCGGCACGAGCGCATGGCCGAGGCGATGGCGCAACAGCTTGGCATGCCCTTGCCGTTGTGCCGGGTGCTCGCGCGGCGCGACATCCTGCCCGAGGCGGTCGCCGCCTTTCTCGCGCCCGCCTTGCGTGATCTGCTGCCCGATCCGCGCGGTCTGCGCGACATGGAGACCGCGGCGGCGCGCTTCGTCGCGGCAGCGCGGGGGGGCGAGCGGATCGCGGTCTTCGCCGATTACGATGTGGACGGCGGCGCATCGGCGGCGCTGCTTCTGGACTGGCTGGGCGCGATGGGGCTGGGCGCCACGCTTTATGTTCCCGATCGCATCGACGAGGGCTACGGCCCCAACATTCCGGCCATGCGGACCCTGGCGCGCGATCACGACCTGATCCTGTGCGTCGATTGCGGCACGCTCAGCCATGATGCGATCGCCGCGGCGGAGGGGGCCGAGGTCGTCGTTCTCGACCACCATCTGGCGGGCGAGACCCTCCCGCCGGCCTGCGCCGTGGTCAACCCCAACCGCCAGGATGAAAGCGGCGAGTTGGGCCACCTGTGCGCCGCCGCGGTGGTCTTCCTGATGCTGGTCGAGGCCAACCGGCAGCTGCGGGGGACGGGGTGCGAGGGTCCCGACCTGATGGCGATGCTGGATCTTGTCGCGCTGGCCACCGTGGCCGATGTGGCCCCGCTGACCGGGGTCAACCGCGCGCTTGTGGTGCAGGGGCTGAAGGTGATGGCGCGGCGCGCACGCCCTGGCCTTGCCGCGCTCGCCGATGTGGCCCGGCTCGACCGTGCGCCCAATGCGCATGCGCTTGGCTTCGTGCTGGGGCCACGGATCAACGCTGGCGGGCGTGTCGGCGCGGCGGATCTGGGGGCGCGGCTTCTGGCCACGCGCGACTCTGCCGAGGCCCAGGCCCTGGCCGAGAGGCTTGATCGGCTGAACGGCGAGCGGCGCGAGATCGAGGCGCGGGTGCGCGATGCGGCCCTGGCCCAGGCCGAGGCGCGCGGGCTGGATGCGCCGCTGGTCTGGGCAGCGGGCGAGGGCTGGCATCCCGGCGTCGTCGGCATCGTCGCCGCGCGGCTGAAGGAGGCCACCAACCGTCCGGCGGTGGTGATCGGGTTCGACGGTGACGAGGGCAAGGGGTCGGGGCGTTCGGTGGCCGGTGTCGATCTCGGGGCGGCGGTGCAGCGGGTGGCGGCCGAGGGCCTTCTTCTGAAGGGGGGCGGCCATCGCATGGCGGCCGGGCTGAGCGTCGCACGCGACCAGCTGGAGCCGGCGATGGAGCGGCTTTCGGCGCTGCTGGCGCGCCAGGGCGCAGGAACGTCCGGGCCCGCAGATCTGATGGTTGACGGATTGCTGGCACCGGCTGCCGCCACGGCGGATCTGGTCGCGATGATCGAGGCTGCGGGCCCCTATGGTGCCGCGGCCCCGGCGCCGCGCTTCGCCTTCGCCGCGCAGCATGTCCGCAGCCTGCGGGCGATCGGCGAGAATCACCTGCGGTTGAGCTTCGGGGACGCAGGCGGCCCGGCGGTCGAGGCGGTGGCCTTCAACGTGGGCGACGGCCCCCTTGGCGCACTGCTCCATACCGCGGGAGGCAGGCCGGTGCATCTGGCCGGGCGGCTCGAACTGAACCACTGGCGGGGCCGGACGCGGGTGCAGCTCCGGCTCGAGGATGCCGCTCTCGCCTGAGTGCAGATAGATGATCGGGGCGGCAAAAAATCCTCTTGCGTTGGCGGCGCGCTTTGCCTAAACACCGCCCACGCCAAGCGCGGCCCGTTCGTCTATCGGTTAGGACGCCAGGTTTTCAACCTGGAAAGAGGGGTTCGATTCCCCTACGGGCTGCCACTTTCCCCTAACTCACTGAAGTCATAGCGTTGAGATTGGCTAACTGGCTAAACTCTAATGGCTAACCGGCAATTTGAGGCTGCGGGGCTTTGGAGGGTTGCGGCCCGTTGCGGGTTAACAACCCTATTCAGCATGCGATGCTGCTGTCTCTATTAAGAAAAGTGCCATCGCCCCAGCAAGATTGACCGCCAAAGCCGCGTGCCTTGGTGCGGGTCTTGCTCGCGTTCTTCCTCCGCCGTGTGCGTCGCCGATCTTGTTTCGCAATTGTCCGAGGTTATCCACAACCGACTGGCATCCACCGAGTATACGACGAAACGCAT
>JASBUM010000134.1 GCA_030147905.1 Acidimangrovimonas sp. | reverse complement strand
CGCGGTGCCGGTGGCACGCGAGAACCTCGGCCATTTCCTGGCCAAGCTCGGCCCCGACGAGGCGGCGCGGCTTCAGGCACTGCTGGCCACGCTTCGCGAGGGTGAGCCGCGCAACATCACCCATTTCTAGCCTTGCCGGATGGTCGGGGGTGTGGGCGGCAGCCGGTAAGGGGCAAACCGCCCCCCGCTGCTGCCAGCCCCCCCGGCTGCTCGCCTGCCGCATGGGGTGGCTGCGGGCCCGGTGCTTGCGCGTATTGCCGGCCCCGATCGACGGGATCCCGACCGGCGGGGGCGCAAGCGGCCCGGCTCAGGTCCAGTGGGTACCGCCGCGGCCCGCGAGCCGCGCGCGCGCCGCGGCCGGGGCCTCCGGCGGCAGTTCGGCGGCGCGGCAGAAGGCCAGGACGCGTTCGTCGCCCTGCATCACGAATTCCAGCACCTCCAGCAGCATCCCGGGCGAGCGGGCCGCCGCGCGCAGATCGGCTGCGTCGGCCCCGGTCTGGCCCATGAAAAGCCCCACCAGTTCGGCATCCGCCACCAGCCACGCCAGCGCGCGAAGCGCGACGATCTCGGCAGTTTCGCGCCCGTCCCCCATCTCTTTCCCTTCGGCAATGATTTGTTAACCAATTCGCTGCGAGACTGTCGGTTGTCAATCGCTTCCATCCGCGCTGGAGGACCGTCGGTGTCGGGAAAAATCCTCATAGTGGACGATGTACCGGCGAACCGGATCATCCTCCGGGCCAAACTCGGCGAGGCCTGCTACAAGACCTTTGCTGCCGCCGACGGGGATGAGGCCATGCTTGCCGCGGCGCGCCACATTCCGGATGCGATCCTTCTCTCGGCCGCCATCGACGACGGCTCGGGCCTGGTGCTGTGCCGACGGCTTGCCCGGACGTCGCAGGGCTGCGCCCCGATCATCGTCATGTCCGAGACGCGCGATCCGGCCTTTCGCCTGGCGGCGCTCCGTGCCGGCGCGGAGGACGTGCTTGCCCGGCCCCTTTCGCAACCTGCGCTGCTGGCCCGATTGCGAAGCGTACTGCGCGCGCGCGATGCCGCGGCCGAATTGCGCGCGCGCGAATCGACCTGCCGTGAACTCGGCTTTGCCGAACCCGCCGCCGGCTTCGACGGCGGCTGCCATGTCGCGCTGGTGACTCCCGGCGCCGAACGGGGCCATCCGCCGGCAATCGCCATCACCGCCGAACCCGGCACCGTCCTTCACCGGCTTCGTCCGTCCGAGGCGCTGGCGATCGAGACAGACGAACCCTCGCCCGATGCCTTCGTCATCGCCGCCCGGCACGGCGACGCCAGACAGGCGCTGCGCCTGATGACCGAATTGCGCAGCCGCCCCCCCACGCGCCACGCTGCAATGCTGATCGCCCTGCCCGAGAACGACGACCTCGCCGCGATGGCGCTGGATCTGGGCGCCAGCGACCTTGTCGGACTGGACGCGAGCCACGGCGAGATACGCCACCGGCTGCACCGCGCCGTCACCCGCAAACGCCTCGACGACCGGTTGCGCGCCTCGGTCCGTGACGGCCTGCGCCTTGCCCTGTGCGACCCGCTGACCGGGCTTTACAACCGCCGCTACGCGATGCCCCATCTGGGGCGCATCGCGGAACGGGCATGGGCGGCGGGGCGCAGCTTTGCCGTCATGGCGCTGGACATTGACCATTTCAAGCGCGTCAACGACCACTGGGGACATGCCGCAGGCGACGCGGTCCTGGTGGCGGTGGCGGCTCGGCTCAAGGCACAGCTGCGCGCCGTCGACCTTCTGGCCCGCGTCGGCGGCGAGGAATTCCTCGTCGCGTTGCCGGATACGGGGCTGGTCGATGCCCGCAAGACCGCCGAACGCCTGCGCAGCGCGATCGAGACGCGGGACATCGGGATTCCCGGCGGCGCCGGTGCGGTGCGGGTGACGATGTCGGTCGGGCTTGCGCTGGGTGGGGACCGGGCCTCCGGCCCGACGGAGGTGGCCGAACTCGTCGCCCGGGCCGACCGGGCACTGCTGGCGGCCAAGACCGAGGGACGAAACCAGGTGACGATCAGCGCCCCCGCCGCCTGACCGGGCCACCACCCGGAAGCCGCCCGCCGCGCGCCGCAATGCACGAACGCCGGCCACGGCCCGGGCCCTCCGGTCCGCCGCCCTGTACCGACGGGCCTGCCGCATCAAACGGCCGGGTCACGCGCGCGCCACACGGCTGCCGCACCGCCCGGCCCGAAAAGGGGACCCGGCCCATCGATCGGCCGCGTCGATGCCGCCCCGCCATCGACACCCCGCCATCGACACCCCGCATCGACACCCGTCATCGACACCCGCGGCCGCCAACCGTCATCGAGCCCGCCGCCACCCGGGGCCAGCGCGACCCGCGCGCGGCATGCTCGATACCGGCCATCGCGCGGGCCCGCCGCCGGATTTCCGTGCCGCCTTTCCGTGTCGTGATTCTCGCCGGCGGTTGCGCAGGCCCATGATCCGGCGGCCGGGATCGGTGCCGTGGCCGACCGGCGGTCCGTCATCGGAGCCTGCGCAGGTAAGGGCCGGTCGCATCCCGACAGGTACGCGGTAGAGACCCGGCGCCGGACCCGGCCGGCGGTCAGGGTCCAGCGGGCGGGCGCGCCGGCTGCGCGGCGTCCCGCATCATGCGCCTGTGCATCCGCGTCATCGCCTCGGCCAGCCGGTCGGCAAAGGCCGCCCGTTCCGCGGGCTTCATCCGGTCGATCCGCTCAAGCAGGAGGGTCTGGCCAAGCGTCACCCTCGCATCGATCGCGGCGCGCTGCCGCTGCATCACTGCCCGCAGTTCGGCGCCGTCGAAGGGCACTGCACGCAATGCGCGCTGAAGCGCGTCGAAATCCGCGCGCATCGCCTCGCGCTGGCTGCGCAGCTCCGCCCGGTGACGACCCAGCGCGCGAAACAGCGCCGTGCGATCGGCCGGTGAAAGCGCGCGCGTGAAGACGCCGAAGCTCATCGCGCGGGCTTCGTGATGCGGCGGCCGGCTCCAGTGGGCAAGGACGATTCCGCCGATACCGCCCAGCACCGCCAGATTGAGCGCCAGCGAAACGATCAACAGGATGCGAAAGCCGCGGCGGACGGGCCTGTCGGCTGCGGACGGCGGGGTCGGCATCGGTCCGGGCCGGGGTTCGGATTGGCTCATGGTTCAGCCCTCGGTCAGGATGGTCTCGAAGTCCGGGATCAGATCGTAGCGCAGCGACGCGGTGCTGGTGCCGACCAGGCTTTGGGTCAGGCTGCGCGTCAGCGGCGCCACCCCGCCGGGCTGCGCGAAACCCAGCCACAGCCCCGCCAATGTCGCCGTGGCAAGCCCGACAAGCGCCGCGCGCCCGCCGATCAGGTCAAGGACCGCCAGCCAGCCGGCGCGCGCGCGCGCCCTCCCCGCGCCGGGAAGGGCCATGCGCCCTGGCGGCAAGGACCACCACTTGCCGCGCGCCACGCGCCCGTCGGTCACGCCGGGCGCGGCGGGCCGCGGTTCCGCGACATCCGTGGCGCGCGTGAAATCTGCGCGCATCCGTTGCGCCGGCATCTGCTGCGCCTGTTCGGCAAGCGCCTGGTCCAGGATCCGCGCCGCCAGCGATGGCGGCAACTCGGGCGGCTGCGTGCGCGCCGCGGCGAACAGGCTTTCGATCTGCCCGTCCTCGTCGAACCCCCCGGTTCGGTTGCGATCGTCACTCATCGTCAAACCCCAGTTCCCTGCGCCGCCCCGCCAGCGCGGACGCGAGCGCGCGTTTTCCCCGGGCGGTCAGACTTTCGACCGCCTCCACCCCGATTTCCATGATCGCGGCAATCTCCGGATTCGAGAGCGCCTCGATATGGCGCAGGATCACCGCCTGGCGCTGCCGGTCCGGCAACGCCGCCAGTGCCGCCTCGAGCGCCTGCGCGCGGTCGGCAGCGATCAGCCCCGCGAGCGGCCCGGCGGCCTCGTCGGCGGGTTCGGGCACGGCATCGAGCGCGATCGTCCGGCGCCGCCGAAACTGATCGGTGCACAGGTTGCCCACGACCCGATAGAGCCAGGTCGACACCTGCGCGCGCCCCGCCTCCCACCGCGGGGCCACACGCCACAGCCGCAACATCGCTTCCTGCGTCACATCCTCGGCCTCGCTGCGATCGCCGGTCATGCGCAGCGCCAGGCGATAGGCAAGCGGCGCCAGCCGCGCGGTCAGCGCACGCGCCGCCGCCGCATCGCCTTCGGCGTAGCGCATCAGCAGTTCTTCGTCCGGAGTCTCGGCCATTGCGTCGAAAGGCATGTTCATCCGACCCGAGCCGTATCCTGTTTGCACCGCCCCGACAATCACATCGCGCTTCGCGCCGACCGGCCCGATACGGCGGGCAGCCCGCCGATACCGGGCCACGGCCCGTGCGAAGCGGCTGGTCGCGCCGGCCACGCACCCGTCGGGGCACGCGGCCGGACCCGGCCAGAGACCCCCGACCTAGTTGCCGCCGTCGGAAGGCATCGTGCCCATGTTCGCCCCGTCATGCGAGCCGCCATTTCCGCCCGTGCCGGAACCGCCCATGCCCGAGCCGCCCATTTCGGCGCCCTCGTGGTCTCGGCCGCCACGCTCGCCACGGCGCCACTTGCCGCCCATGTGCCCGCGTTCGCCCATCATGTGACGCATGCCCTTCATGAAATCGCCACGGGTCACGTTGCCTTGTGCATCCGTGGGCAGGTGGGCGAACATCAGGCTCATCGGCGCCGCGGCGAGTTCCTCGATGCTGATCTTGCCGTCACCGTTGAGATCGACCTGCTTGACGAATTTCTCCGACCAGGCCTTGATCCGCGGTGCAGCCTTCTGCATCCGCGCGTTCACGATCTCGTCTGCGGTGACGTAGCCGTCGCCATTGGCGTCGAGCTTGTTGAGCCGCGCGTCACGCCACGCCTTGATCTCGTCGGCCGTGATGGCGCCGTCCTTGTTGGCGTCGATGGCGTTGAAATCAAGCCCGCCGGGACCGCCGTGCTTGCCCCCCATCATCGCACCCATCATGCCGCCGCCCTGGCCCTTGCCGCCCTTGCCGTGGCCGTCGCGGTCCATCCGCCGGTCGCCCATGCGTTCGAGCATGGCGTTGAACGCCTCCTTGGTGATCTTGCCATTGCCGGCCTTGAGCATCCGGTCGACCAAGCGCTGCATCGGCATCGGCTGGGCGTCGAGTTCGGCCAGGCTGAGTTTGCCGTCGCCGTTCTTGTCGAGCTTCTTGATCATCGCGTCGGCGCGCGCGGTCATGCCCTCGCGCATCATCTTGGTCGCCTGGGCGTCGATCTCGTCGGCGGTGAGGAAGCCGTCGCCATTGGCGTCGAGCCCCTTGACCTTGCCGGCGATGAAGGCGCGGATCTCGTCGGGCGAAAGGACCTTGTCGCCATTGGTGTCGATCTGGGCGAAATGACGCGAGGCCATGGCCTGCATCCCCTTCATCATCATCCCGCCGCCCGGGCCGCCGTTGTGTTCATTGGCCTGTGCACCGCTGGCCGCGGCCACCGCCATCACGGCGGCAAGGGTCAGGCCCGAGAGGATCGTGTTGCGCGTCATGGTATTCTCCTTGTTTCGGGCCCGCACGCGCCTGGCCTCCTTGCGGATGACAGGATTGCGGGCCGCATGACATTGGTACCAACGCATGGGCGCGGGCATTCCGTCGGCCCGCGACAGGCGGTCGCGGATTTCCGCCCACGGGGCGCAGGGACGCGGGGCGCGCGGGCGCAGGGACGCGGGGGCGCGATCGGACGGAGGCAACCGCCGCGCCGCGGCCGGAAGGCGCGCCACCGCGACGGGGACGGTGCGCTGTCATCGGTATCGCGCCGCCTGCGGCCGCTGGTCGCCGGGGCTTTCCCTTTGCCGTTCGAAGGCCGATACTCGGCCCCGACGGGCGCCCGCGCGCAGGGTGTCGCAACAGTCGGGCCATGTCGATGAACCACGACGCCACAACCGCTTCCGCCGGTGAGCCGCCCGCATCGGTGCCCGGGCCGCAAGGCGGAGCGGATGCGCGGCCGCTGCGGCCGGCGCTTTTGCGGGGTTGGCGCCGATGCTGTCCCGGCTGCGGGCGCGGCGCGCTTCTGTCAGGCTATCTGCGCGTGCGCGACCACTGCCCGGCCTGCGGCGAGGCGCTGCACCATCATCGCGCCGATGACGGGCCGGCCTATCTGACCATCCTGATTGTCGGCCATATCCTTGCGCCGGCCCTTCTGTGGACCTTCGTCGCGTTCCGCCCGTCGCCGCCGGTGCTTGCGCTGGTCTTCGCTGCCGCGGCCGCCGGGCTGTCGCTGTTCCTGCTGCCGCGGATCAAGGGCATGGTGGTGGCGATCCAGTGGTCGCGGCGGATGCACGGCTTCGGCGCGGCCCACGCGGAGGCCGGGCGATGAGCCGTCCCGACGATATGACCACGCGGGCCGCCGCCGCCACGGCTCCGCCGATCCGCGATGCCGCCACCGTCATCTTGCTGCGCGAAGGCCCCGACGGCCATGAGGTCCTGATGGGTCAGCGCGGTGCGAACGCGGCCTTCATGCCGTCGAAATTCGTCTTTCCGGGCGGCGCCGTCGATCCCGGGGACAGCGCGATCACGCTGGCCGAGCCTGCGGCGCCGTCCTGCCTGCGGCGGCTGGCGGCGGATGTCGGCCCCGGGCGTGCACATGCGCTCTGTGTCGCGGCGATCCGCGAGATCTGGGAGGAGACGGGCCTTGCGCTGGGGCCGCGCATGCCATGGACCGGGACGGTTCCCGACGGCTGGCAGGACTTCGCCGCCTTCGGCCACCGGCCCGGCGCGGCGGGGCTGCGTTATGTCTTCCGCGCGATCACGCCGCCGGGGCGGACGCGGCGGTTCGATGCGCGGTTCTTCCTCGCCGATGCCGATGCGCTGGGTGTGGCGAGCGACGATTTCTCGCGCGCTTCGGACGAGCTGTCGCACCTGCAATGGATCGCGCTCGACCGGGCGCGCGAGCTTGACCTTCCCTTCATCACCGAGGTCGTTCTGGCCGAAGTGGCCGCCTTCCGCCGCGGTGGCACGCTGCCCGGTCCGCTGCCGGATGATCCGCTTTCAGACTCGGTGCCAGATTCGGTGCCGGATTCGGTGCCGTTCTTCGACAATTCCGGGCCGCGGTCGGTCTTTCGGCGCATCGACTGACCGGCGGAATGACCGGCCCCGCCTTCCGCCGCCCGCCTGCCGGTCCGGAGGATACCGGGCGGCCGCTCAGGCCAGAAGGACGATCGCCACGATCGCCGCCACCAGAAGCAGCGCGCCCACCAGTTCGCGCAGGCGCAGCGGCTCGTGGAAGACGACGACCGAGACGATGAAGCCGAAGATCAGGTCGACCTGGCCAAGGCTGCG
>JASBUM010000128.1 GCA_030147905.1 Acidimangrovimonas sp. | reverse complement strand
TCAGGGCGCCTTCACCGCGTTCGTCTTCCTCGGCGCGGGGCAGGGGGATGTCACGCTTGCCGCCAACCAGATCCTGATGCAGTTTCTCGAGATCACCGCCTATGCGCTGGACGGTTTCGCCTTCGCGGCGGAATCACTGGTCGGGCAGGCGATGGGCGCGCGCGATCCGCGCGCCTTGCGGCGGGCGGCGGTCCTGACCGGCCAGTGGGGTGTAGGCGGCAGCGTGGCCTTGGGGCTCGCCTTCGCGCTTGGCGGCGGGGCGCTGATCGCGGTGATGGCGCGCGACCCCGCGGTTCAGGCCGCGGCGGCGCATTATCTGCCATGGGTCGTCGCGGCGCCCGTGGTGGGCGTGGCCAGCTGGATGTTCGACGGGATCTTCATCGGCGCCACCCAGACAAGGGCCATGCGCGAGGCGATGCTGATCTCGGTGCTGATCTACGCGGCGGCATTGGCTGTTCTGCTCCCGCTGTGGGGCAATCACGGCCTGTGGGCCGCCTTGATGGTGCTCAATATCAGCCGCGGGGTGACGATGGCGCGCCGATATCCCGCGATCGAGGGCGCAGTGGAGGGCGCGGCGCGGGGCTGAGGACTGGTCCGCGGCCCGCGCGAGCCGGACGAGGCGGACAAGAAGCACCGGGCAAGACTGGGCAAGATCTGCGGTCAGGGCAGGGTGGTGCGGGGGCGTGCCGGGGGGGCGTGCCGGGGCCGGGTGCAGGCCCCCGGGTTTCAGAGCAGAAGCGGCAGAACCGCCTCGGGCGGGCGGCCCAGAACCGCCTGCCGCGCGCCGAGGACGAGCGGACGCTCGATCAGCACCGGATGGGCCGCCATGGCCGCGATAAGCGTCGCCTCCTCCGTCTGCGGACCCAGGCCGAGGCTACGGCAGAGTGGCTCCTTCACCCGAAGAAGTGCCCCTGCGAACTGCCCCATCAGCGCCAGTGCGGCGCGGATCTAATCGGCGTTCGGCGGATCCTCGAGATAGCGTCGGATCAAAGGCGCCTGCCCATGCGCCTCGATCAGCGCCAGCGTCCGGCGCGACGTCGAACAGCGCGGATTGTGCCAGATCGTCAGCGTCACAGCCATTCCCCGCGCCCGGTGCCGACCGCGGCGGCGACATTGTCGAACCCGTCGCGCGCCAGAAGCCCGTCCAGCCCGCGCGCGATCCGCTCGACCAGCGAAAGGCCCTGGTAGACCATCGCGGTATAGAGCTGCACCGCGCTGGCGCCTGCACGGATCTTGGCATAGGCATCCTCGGCCGAGCCGATGCCGCCCACGCCGATCAGCGGCAGCTTCCCGGCCGTGAGACGCGACAACTGCGCCAGCACGCGCGTGGATCGTTCGAACAGGGGCGCGCCCGACAGCCCGCCGGCCTGGTCGCGGTGCCGCCCCGCGAGCGCGTCGCGCGCCAGCGTCGTATTGGTGGCGATCACCCCGTCGATGCCGCTTTCCAGCGCGACGCCGGCAATATCGGCCAATGCCCCGGCGTCGAGATCGGGCGCGATCTTGACGAAGATCGGGATCGGCCGCGGCAGGTCGGCGCGCGCCTCCATCACCCGTGCCAGCAGGGCCGCAAGCGCCGCCGGCCCCTGCAGGTCGCGCAACCTCTCGGTATTCGGGGAGGAGACGTTGACGGTCGCGAAATCGATATGGGCGCTGCAGCGTACCAGAACGTCGGCGAAATCGCCGGCGCGGTCGGTGCTGTCCTTGTTGGCACCGAGGTTGAGCCCGATGACCCCGTGCGGCGGCCGCGACGAAAGCCGCGCCGAGATCGCCGCGGCACCGTCGTTGTTGAAGCCGAAACGGTTGATCACGGCACCGTCCTCGGGCAGCCGGAACAGGCGTGGCCGGGGATTGCCCGGCTGTGGCCGCGGCGTGGTAGCCCCGACCTAGATGAAACCGAAACCCGCGCGCACCAGCGCATGAAGCGCGACCGCGTTCTTGTCGAACCCTGCGGCGAGCCCCACCGGATTGGCAAGCCCGATGCCCGCCAGCCTGCAGGCGAGCCGTCGCGTCGACACCGGCCTCGGCAGCGGCACCAGCCCGCAGCGCAAGGCGCGCAGCGACAAGGCATGTGCGCATTCCGGATCAAGCCGGTGCAGCGCCGCAAGGCCCAGCCGTTCGCCCGCCGCGATCACCAAACGCCCCGCCCTTCTCCGAGGCTGGCGGGGCGGCCGCCAATGACGGGACCGGCAGCCGGCGTGCCGAACGGGGCGGACATGGCCCGGGTCGCGGCCGCCGGCACGTTCATGGCACGCCCTGGGGAAAGATATGGCCGCTCGCTCCCAGCGGCAGGGATTTGTCCCAGACCACGTCCGACAGGGTCATGTTGCGGTAGAGATGGGGAAAGAGCGCCCCGCCGCGCGACGGCTCCCAGCGCAGCGCCGGACCGAGATCCTCGGCCCGCGCGGCAACCAGCACCAGATCACTTTCGGTGGCGAAATGTTTCGCCGCAGTCTCTGCCACCTGCGCCCCGGTCGAGAAATGGATGAAGCCGTCCGCGAGATCGACGGGCGCGCCCGCGGTCTCGCCCGCGTGGCGAAAGGCATCCCATTCGGGGCGGCGGAAGATCTTGTAGATCAGCATGCCCCGGTCATGCCCGCTGCCGCGGTGGAGGTCAATGGGGCGCGTCACGCCCGCGTTACGTCACGGGGCGATGGTCGGGCGCAGGCGCATCCGCAGCTGTCCGGGCGAAGGCTTTGACAGCAAGAAGGACAGGCCGCACTCTGCGATCAATAAAATGTCAGGGAGTATTGATCATGTCGTTCGTCATCCATCATCCGTTCCGCGCATTTGCCGCGGCGGCCCTCCTGTCGGCGCTGGCTTTGACGCCCGCGCTGGCGCAAAGCGCCCGGATCACGATCCTCGGGGTGGGCGATCTCTACAATTTCGACGCCGGCAAGGAGCGTGGCGGTTTCGCGCGCCTGAACGCGGTGGCGAAGGCGGAAAGGGCCGCCAACCCGAACTTTCTCTATGTCTTCGACGGCGACATGCTCTCGCCCTCGCTGCTGTCGGGGCTCGACAAGGGACAGAATACGATCGACCTGACCAACCTGGTGCCCTT
The DNA here is from genome assembly GCA_030147905.1 of Acidimangrovimonas sp. Next base: position 5,944 of record JASBUM010000128.1, on the reverse strand, counting down.
CGACATCGCGGTGCCCGGCAATCACGAATTCGACTTCGGCCCGGCGAATTTCCTGCAGAAGGTCGGGGCATCGAAATACCCTTGGGCGACGGTGTCCATCACCAATCCGGACGGCTCGCCGCTCAAGGGTGTTCATGGCGTGATGTGGAAGGAGATGGCCGGGCTGAAGATCGCGCTGATCCCGGTGTCAGAGGATGATTCTCCCACCGTCTCGAATACCGGCGATCTGAAATTCCTGCCTTCGGTCAAGACCGGGATCGCGGCGGCGAAGGCGGCGAGGGCGAAGGGCGCGGATCTGGTCGTCGGGGTGGTGCAGACCCCGCATGACCAGGACCGCCAGCTTATCGCCAGCCACGCCTTCGACGTCATCATGTCGGGCGACGATCATGACTACATGACCGCCTACGACGGCGTCACCGCCTATGTCGAAACCTCGATGGACGCACGCTATCTCTCGCCGCTGACGCTCAATGTGACGATCGGCGAGAAGGACGGCAAGCGGGTGGTCAAATGGACGCCCGAGTTCCATTTCATCGATACCGCGACGGTGACACCCGATCCCGAGACCCAGAAGATGATCGACGGGTTCCGCGCCAAGCTCGACCAGAGCCTGAACGTGGTGATCGGCACCACCACCGTGCCGCTCGACTCGCGCCGCAACGTGGTGCGCAGCCGGGAATCGGCGATGGGCGATCTGGTCGCCGATGCAATGCGCGCCGCGACCGGGGCGGATGTGGCGATCACCAACGGCGGCGGCATTCGCGGCGACCGGACCTATGATGCCGGCACCAAGCTTACGCGTCGCGACGTGTTGACAGAGCTGCCCTTCGGCAACAAGACGGTGGTGACCGAGATCACCGGTGCGCAGATCCGGGCGGCGCTGGAGAACGGCTTCAGCCAGGTCGAGAACGGCGCCGGCCGCTTTCCGCAGGTGTCGGGGATGGATGTCGTCTATGACCCCGCCGCGAAGCCCGGCGCGCGGGTGGTCTCCGTGCGTGTGGGGGGGCGGCCGCTCGATCCGGGCAAGCGATACAAGCTGGCCACCAACGACTACATGCTGCGTGGGGGGGACGGCTATACGGCCCTGTCGGGCGGCAAGGTCGTGGTCAATGAACAGTCGGGCAACCTGATGGCCAACGACGTGATGGCCTATATCGGGAAGACCGGCAAGGTGACCGAGACGGTTTCGGGCCGGATCAAGAAGGCCGGCCAGTAGGCCCGCCGCCGACCGCGTGTCGCGCGCGGCACGTTCTCGCGCCGCCGCGACGCCCCTTTTTGTGCCCCCGCCCGCGCACTGCGCCGGGTGCGAAGCGCTTGCCTCGGCCCCGCCGGCCGCTTATAGGAGGGCGCATGCGGGTGTAGCTCAATGGTAGAGCAGCAGCCTTCCAAGCTGAATACGTGGGTTCGATTCCCATCACCCGCTCCATTCTCCCACGTCTCATTCTCCCGCGTCTCGTTTCCCCAGGTCTCGTTTCCCCACGTCTCATTCATTCTCGTGGCGTCCTCTTGCCTCGTGCCGTTTCCGTTCGCCGTCTTCTCCGAGGCGTCATCCACCCCCTCGCGGGCCTCGGTTGCGCGCCCGGCCCGGCCCCGGCGCGCCATCCCGCCAGATGGCCGGTTTGGTTCGCCGCGCGCAGCTATGCAGCGCGGGAGACCATTCGGCGCCCCGTGGCGAGGATATCGCCCGGCTCGCGCCTCTGTGATCGGAACGGCGCCAATCGCGGCGTTTCGGGGGGCGGCCCATGCTTGCCCGCCGGGACCTGAGGGCGTAAGGCCAAGAATCATGGACAGGAATGGATGGGCATATGGCACGGGGACGCGGACAGGGAGCGGACGCCGCGACTGAAGATCGCGGCAAATCGAAACGGATCGGCGCGCTGAAGGGGCTGTGGCCGTTCATGCGGCCCTATCGCGGCATGGTGGCGCTGGCGGGGCTCGCACTGGTCTCCACCGCCGTCATCTCGCTGATCCTGCCGATCGCCGTGCGACGCGTCGTCGACGGGTTCAGCAATTCCTCGTCCCGGCTTCTGGACAGCTATTTCATCGCGGCACTGGTCATCGCCACGCTTCTGGCGGTCGGGTCGGGCACGCGCTACTACCTGGTCACCCGGCTGGGTGAGCGGGTGGTGGCGGATATCCGCAAGGCCCTGTTCGACCGTATCATCTCGATGAGCCCGGCCTTCTTCGAACGGATCATGAGCGGCGAGGTCCTTAGCCGGCTGACCACCGACACCACGCTGATCCTGTCGGTGATCTCGTCGTCGGTTTCGGTCGCGCTGCGCAATTCGCTGCTGCTGCTCGGCGGGCTGGTTCTGATGCTGCTGACCAGCGCCAAGCTGACCGGGCTGGTGCTCCTGATCGTGCCGGTGGTGGTGGTGCCGATCATCGTGCTGGGGCGGCGCCTGCGCCGGCTGAGCCGCGAGAACCAGGACTGGATCGCCACGACATCGGGCTCCGCGTCGGAATCGCTGACCTCGGTGCAGACGGTGCAGGCCTTCACCCATGAAAAGGCCAGCCGCGGCCATTTCAGCGACATCACCGAGAAGGCCTTTGCCTCGGCGCGCGAACGGATCGGCGCGCGGGCGGTGATGACGATCATCGTCATCTTCCTGGTCTTCACCGGCATCGTCGGCGTGTTGTGGATCGGTGCGCGCGACGTGCGCGCCGGCGACATGAGCGCGGGCACCCTGATCCAGTTCGTGATCTATGCCGTCATCGTCGCCAGTTCCGTTGGCTCGCTGTCCGACATCATCGGTGAATTGCAGCGTGCCGCGGGGGCGACAGAACGGCTGGTGGAACTGCTGCGTGCCGAGGATACGGTGCGCGACCCGGTCACGCCGCGGCTGCTGCCGCGTCCGGTCAGCGGGCGCATCGCCTTCGACGACGTGCGTTTCCATTATCCGACCCGCCCGGAAAGCTCGGCGCTCGACGGTGTCAGCCTCGAGGTCGCGCCGGGCGAGACCGTCGCGCTGGTCGGGCCGTCGGGAGCGGGCAAGACGACGATCATCCAGCTGCTGCTGCGGTTCTACGATCCGGTCGCCGGCGCGATACGCATCGACGGGATCGACCTGCGCGAGATGGCACGCGACGATTTCCGGCGTGCCGTCGCGCTGGTGCCGCAAGATCCGGTCATATTCGCCGCCACCGCGCGCGAGAACATCCGCTTCGGCCGCCCCGAAGCCAGCGACGCCGAGGTCGAGGCCGCCGCCCGCGCCGCCGCCGCGCATGACTTTCTTCAGGCGCTGCCCGAGGGCTACGACACCTATGTCGGCGAACGCGGGGTGATGCTGTCGGGCGGGCAGAAACAGCGGATCGCGATCGCCCGCGCGATCTTGCGCGATGCGCCGATCCTGCTTCTGGACGAGGCGACCAGCGCGCTCGACGCCGAAAGCGAGCGGGCCGTGCAGACGGCGGTCGAGGAACTCAGCCGGGGGCGGACCACGCTGATCGTCGCCCATCGCCTGGCGACGGTGAAGAAGGCCGACCGGATCCTCGTCTTCGAGGAGGGGCGGATCGTCGCCAGCGGCAGCCACGCCGACCTGGTCAGCGAGGGCGGCCTCTATGCGCGGCTGGCCAAGCTGCAATTCACCGACGGGGTCGCGGCGCAATAGCGTCCGGCCTTTCCCGGACCCGTCCGCCGCGATCTGTCGTCGCCTTGGCCGCGCGGTCGGGCCGACACGGCCGTGAGACTCTTGGATCCTCCCATGCGTCAAGCGGTCGCGCATGCGCCTGCGGCTGACGTTGCGTATTCCCCCGGCCGCGGCCTTGCGCGGGCTGCCGAAAAGGCACAGGCTTGGTCCCCGGGAAGGATCAGGTCAGGGAGGCAAGCCATGGGTTCTTTTGCATCGGTTGCGCAGCGCAACGCGATCGAGGCCGAGATGCCATGGGCCGATCGACCGGTCGCACGTTCCATCTATGCGCTTCTGTCGGCCACCAGCGCCCGCCACGGTACGCGTCCGGCATTGTCGTTCCAGCTGACCTCGGGGCCCGCGGATCCGGCCGAGACGCTGAGCTGGAACGAATTGCACCGCCGTGTCACGCAGGCCGCCAACCTGTTTCGCAGCCTCGGGATCGGACGCGACGACGTGGTCGCCTATGTCCTGCCCAACAGCAGCGAAACCGCGGTGACGCTGCTGGCCGGGGCGGTGGCGGGGATCGTGAACCCGATCAATCCGCTGCTCGATGCCGAGCAGATCGCCGCGATCCTGCGCGAGACGGGTGCTCGCGTGGTGGTCACGCTACGCGCCTTTCCCCACGCCGACGTGGCGCAGAAGGTCGCCGCCGCCGTTGCCGAGGCGCCATCGGTGACGACCGTGCTCGAGGTCGATCTCAACCGCTATCTCGGGCCGCCGAAAAGCTGGATCGTCCCGCTGATCCGGCCCCGCAACCCGGTCTCGCATCAGGCGCGCGTGCTCGATTTCAATCGCGAATGCGCCCGGCAGCCGTCCGGGGCGCTGACGTTCGAGGACCCGCCCGAGGACCGGATCGCGGCCTATTTCCACACCGGCGGGACCACCGGCATGCCGAAGGTCGCGCGCCACCGGGTGTCGGGGATGATCTACAACGGCTGGCTCGGGGCCGAGCTGCTCTTCACCCACGAGGACGTGCTGATCTGCCCGCTGCCGCTGTTTCACGTCTTCGCGGCCTATCCCGTGCTGATGTCGGTGATCGCAAGCGGCGCGCATGTCGTCTTTCCCACTCCGGCGGGCTACCGGGGCGACGGCGTCTTCGACAATTTCTGGAAGCTGATCGAACGCTGGCGCGTGAGCTTCATGATAACCGTGCCGACCGCGCTCGCCGCGTTGATGCAGCGCCCCGTCGATGCCGATGTCTCGACGCTGAAGCTCGCCCTCTCGGGTTCGGCGCCCCTGCCGGTCGAGTTGTTCAACCGTTTCGAGGCGGCGACCGGCGTGACCATCATCGAGGGTTACGGGCTGACCGAATGCACCTGTCTCGTCTCGGTCAATCCGGTGGAGGGCCAGAAGAAGATCGGCTCGGTCGGGATCCCGTTTCCCTATACCCATGTGCGGATCCTTCAGCATGGCGCGCAGGGCCGGCTGACGCGCGAATGCGGCATCGATGAGGTCGGCGAGATCTGCGTGGCCAATCCCGGCGTCCTGCCCGGCGGCACCTACACGGAAGCCGCCAAGAACCACGACCTGTTCACCGAGGACGTCTACCTTCGGACGGGCGATCTGGGCCGGATCGACGCCGACGGCTATCTGTTCATTACCGGGCGTGCGAAGGATCTGATCATCCGTGGTGGCCACAACATCGATCCGGCGATCATCGAGGAGGCGCTGATGTCGCATCCCGCGGTCGCCTTGGTCGGTGCGATCGGACAACCCGACGCCTTCGCGGGCGAATTGCCCTGTGCCTATGTCGAACTGGTCGCCGGGGCCGATGTCGATGTCGATGCGCTGATGGCCCATGCCGCCGCCAATATCCACGAACGCGCTGCCGTCCCCAAATATCTGGAGATCCTGCCCGAACTGCCCAAGACCGCGGTCGGCAAGGTCTTCAAGCCGGATCTGCGCAAGCGCGCGATCGGACGCATCTATGACGCGGCACTGGCCGAGGCGGGGCTTGCGGTGCGCGTGGCAGAGGTGGTCGACGACCGCCGGGACGGGCTGACGGCCGTGCTGACGACCAAGGGCGGCAGCGCGCGGGCCGAAGCCGAGGCGGTGCGCGAGGTGTTGAACCGCTTTACCCGTCCGTGGCGGTGGCAGCAGACGGCCGAAACGCGTCCACCGGTTGCCGCGGCCGGCGCCGGTTCGGCCTGATACGGCCCTTTGACCGCGCCAGCGGTCATGCGTAAAAGGATGTACAGAATACCTGTTTTTCAACATTTCGCCGCAGACAGGTAGAAATTCGCTAACCGGATCGTGACATTCGGGGGCAAATCCCCCAGATGAGACTGAATGCCTTCCGCGCCCCCGGATGT
>JASBUM010000127.1 GCA_030147905.1 Acidimangrovimonas sp. | reverse complement strand
GCGCATCCGCTGCGGCCCGGTCCGGTGCCCGCTTCGGTGCGCGCTCCGATGCCCGGATCGGCGCCTGCCCCGACGGCCCGGTCGGGCGCCGCCTCGTCCGATCCGGACGCCGGATTGCGGGGCGCGTTCGGGGGTCTGTTCGGGGGCGGATTCCGGGGCGGCGGCGTGTTCATGCCTCCATCTCGGCCAGGCGGCGGGCCTGATCCTCGGCCACCAGCGCGTCGATGACCTCGCCCAGATCCCCGGCCATGATCTGATCCAGCCGGTAGAGCGTGAGATTGATGCGGTGATCGGTCATCCGCCCCTGCGGGAAGTTGTAGGTGCGGATCCGTTCGGAGCGATCGCCCGATCCCACCTGCGCCCGCCGGTTGGCGGCGCGTTCGGCATCGGCCCTTTCGCGCTCCATATCGTAGAGGCGCGCGCGCAGCACCTGCATGGCGATGGCGCGGTTCTGGTGCTGAGACTTCTCTGAAGAGGTGACGACGATGCCGGTCGGGATATGGGTGATGCGCACCGCAGAATCGGTAGTGTTGACATGCTGCCCCCCGGCCCCCGAGGCGCGCATCGTGTCGATGCGGATGTCGGCGGCGGGAATGTCGATGTCGACGGCCTCGACCTCGGGCAGCACCGCGACGGTCGCGGCCGAGGTGTGAATCCGCCCCCCCGCCTCGGTCTCGGGGACGCGCTGGACACGGTGGACGCCGCTTTCATACTTCAGCCGAGCGAAGACGCCCTCGCCACGGATCGCCGCCACCGCCTCGCGCACGCCGCCCAGCTCGCTGTTTTGCAGGGTCAGAAGCTCGAACTTCCAGCCCCGGGCCTCGGCGTGACGCTGATACATCCGCAGCAGGTCGCCGGCAAAAAGCGCCGCCTCCTCGCCGCCGGTGCCGGGCCGGATCTCGAGGATCGCGGGGCGCGCGTCGGCCGCGTCGCGCGGCAGCAGCGCAAGGCGCAGCCGCTGTTCCATCTCGGGGATGCGCGCCTTGAGGCGGGGCAGCTCCTCCTCGGCCAGGGCCCGCATCTCGGCATCCTCCAGCATCGACTCGGCCTCATCCAGATCAGCCAGCGCGCGCCTGTAGGCGTCGATCTCAGCCACCACGGGCTTGAGTTCGGAATATTCCCGGCTCAACGCCGCGATGTCCGCCGGCGCCGCACCCGCGGCAAGCCGGGCCTCGAGATACTCGAAGCGCTGGCGGATCTGTTCAAGCTTGTCCAAGGGCACCATTGGGCGGGCATGCCCCCAAATGGCGGTCGCGGTCAAGGCCCGGCGTCGCCGCCGGCACCAAGGTAAGGCGAACGCGCAGTTGCGGGGCCCGCCTTGATCGGGGCCGGCCCCGTCGGGTCCCTCAGCCGCGCGCCGCGGCGCGCTTGCGCCAGGCGTGAAGGCAGATCATTTCCATCGCGACATGGGCACCGGCGACCGCGGTGATGCCGCTTCGGTCGAACGCGGGAGAGACCTCCACCACGTCGCCCCCGATCAGGTCGATCCCTGCCAGATCGCGCAGGATCGCCGAGGCCTGCCAGCTTGCCAGCCCGCCCCAGACCGGTGTGCCCGTTCCCGGCGCAAAGGCCGGATCCAGCCCGTCGATGTCGAAGCTCAGATAGACCGGGCGATCACCCAGCACCTCGCGGATCCGGGCCACGGTGGCCGCCACCCCGCCCTCGTGGACGGCCCGGGCGCTGATGACCTCGAAGCCCATGAAATCGTCGTTATGGGTGCGGATCCCCACCTGGACCGACCGCGCCGGGTCCACCAGCCCCTCTTTCACCGCCTTGTAGAACATCGTGCCGTGATCGATCCGATCGGGATCGTCGTCGCGCCA
>JASBUM010000119.1 GCA_030147905.1 Acidimangrovimonas sp. | reverse complement strand
TCCTGAAGCGCTTCCTTGACCTCGTCGAGCTTGAAGGGCTTGATGATCGCCTCGACCTTCTTCATCCGCCGCGACTCCCCGTTCGTGACTGCCGGTTCGAGAGGTGTCAGACCATTTTCGCCGGCGCGGGACAATCGGCGGCTTGGCGGCGGCGGGGGGCGGTGTCGAGGAATCGTCGTCGAGTGATTAAATTTTGTGCAGCAAGCGTCAAAAGGCGGCGTTTTGCAAAGGAGCGGGGTCCGGATGAATGGCTGAACTTCTGACCAGTGCACAAATGCGCGCCATCGAGCGCGCCGCGATCGACTCCGGCCGGACGTCGGGGGCCGCGTTGATGGAGCGCGCAGGCGCCGAGGTCGTGCGGGCGATCGGCAGCGTCTGGCCCGATCTGGCGGCGGCGCCCGCAGCGGCGCTGGTGCTGTGCGGGCCCGGCAACAACGGTGGCGACGGATTCGTCATCGCGCGGCTGCTGCACGAGGCCGGCTGGACGGTGGAGGTGGCCCATCTCGCACCGGCGGCGGAACTGCCGCCCGACGCGGCGCGGGCGCGGGCGCGATGGGATGATTGCGGGCCGGTCGCGCCGCTGGGCCGGCCGCGGGTGCTGGCGTCGCCGGCGTTGGTGATCGACGCGCTTTTCGGCATCGGGCTTGGCCGCCCGCTGTCGCCGGAGGTGGCGCTGGCCCTGGCCGCGGCCGCGGCGGCCGATGGCGCGCGGCATGTGGCGGTCGACTTGCCCAGCGGGCTTGACGGCGACAGCGGCCGGGTGCTGGGGGCTGCGGCCTTCCATGCCGATCTGACCGTGACCTTCCACGCCGCCAAGCTGGGTCATTACCTGGCCGAGGGACCCGAACATTGCGGCCGGCTGGTGGTGGCGGATATCGGGCTTGACCCGCGGGGCCGCGCCACCGCGGCACGGGGGCGGACTGCTGCCTCGGCCGCAGGTGGTCCGGACCCGGGCGGTCCGGAACCGGGCGGTCGCGGGAGGAGCGCCAGTTGCGCCTTGGTCCGCGACGGCGATGCGGGATATCCACCGGGGCCCGCTTGGTCCCCGCCGGTGGATCTGGCACAATTCTGGGCATCCGGAGACCCGTCCCCCCCGCAACCCATTCCGCCGCAGCCGCCCCCGCCGCAGCCGATTCCGATTCCTCCGCAGCCGCAGCCGCAACCGATGCAGCCCCTGCGGGGGCCGCAGGAGCGGGCGACAGCGGCGGTGGCGGCGCAGGTTCGGGCGGTCGACGACCATACGCCCGCGGACGCGGCTTCGGCCGCTTCGCCCGCGCCGGAAGGGGCGGGTTCCGTGTCGTCTCCGGCCCGGCTGATCGAGGCGCCCGCATGGCGGCTGGGCAAGGCGGCGGCGGGGCACAAGTACAGCCACGGCCATGTTCTGGTGGCCGCGGGAGGGCGCGGCGCGACGGGGGCCGCGCGACTGGCGGCGCGGGCCGCCCTGCGGATCGGCGCGGGGCTTGTCAGCCTGGGCGCGCCGGCCGGGGCCGAGGCGGAGATCGCGGCGCAGATCACCGCGCTGATGATGCGGCGCCTGCCCGACGGGGGGGCGCTGGCGCGGATGCTGGGGGCGGACGGGCGGATCAACGCGCTCTGTCTGGGTCCCGGTCTGGGGGTGGCGCGCGCGGCGGGGCTGCTGTCGGCGGCACTGACATCGGGGCGGGCGGCAGTGCTCGACGCCGATGCGCTGAGCGCGATCGCCGGCGCGCCCGATCGGCTGATGCCGCTGGTGCACGAGCGCTGCGTCCTGACCCCGCATGACGGGGAATTCGCCCGGCTCTTTCCCGATCTCGCGCAGGCGCTGGCCGAGCCGGCGGCGCGGGGACCTGCCTTTTCCCGTCTGGACGCGGCGCGTGCGGCGGCGGCGCGATCGGGGGCGGTGGTCGTGCTGAAGGGCGCGGCCACGGTGATCGCGGCACCCGGCGGGGCGGGCGCGGTTCACGGCGCGGTCTATGCGCGCGCCGCGCCGTGGCTGGCCACCGCCGGGTCGGGCGATGTGCTGGCGGGGCTGATCGCGGGGCTTCTTGCACGCGGTGCGCCGCCCTTTCAGGCCGCCCAGACGGGGGTATTCGCGCATGTCGAGGCCGCGCGCCGTTTCGGCCCCGGCCTGATCGCCGAGGACCTGCCCGAGATGCTGCCGGCGGTCCTGCAGGCGTGGCCGGCGTGAAGGCGCGGGGCGCGCTTTTTCCTCTCGCATCCGCGCCGGCGCTTTGCTAGAAGGACGCGGATTTCGGGGCGGCCCGGCCGACGGAGGCGGCGTGGCTGCCTCTTGCTTCATGCGGGTGTGGCGAAATTGGTAGACGCACCAGATTTAGGTTCTGGCGCCGCAAGGCGTGGGGGTTCAAGTCCCTCCACCCGCACCAGGAAAAGGACAACGAGACGATGCAGGTCACCGAGACCCTGAACGAAGGCCTCAAGCGCGGCTACACCATCACGGTCAGTGCCGACGAGCTTGACGCCAAGGTCAACGAGAAGCTGGCCGAGGCCCAGCCCGATGTCGAGATCAAGGGGTTTCGCAAGGGCAAGGTTCCCATGGCGATCCTGCGCAAGCAGTTCGGTCAGCGCCTTCTGGGCGACGCGATGCAGGATGCGATCGACAATGCGATGAAGACGCATTTCGACCAGACCGGCGACCGCCCCGCGCTTCAGCCCGAGATGAAGATGAAGGACGGCGAGAACTGGACAGAGGGCCAGGACGTTGTCGTCGAGATGAGCTATGAGGCGCTGCCCGAGATCCCGGACGTGGACGCGGGCGCGATCACGCTCGAGCGTCTGGTCGTCAAGGCCGATGACGCGGGCATCGACGAGGCGCTGAAGGATCTGGCCGAGAACGCCCAGAACTTCGAGGACCGGCGCAAGGGCTCGAAGGCCAAGGACGGCGATCAGGTGGTGATCGACTTCAAGGGTTCGGTCGACGGCGAGGAATTCGAGGGCGGTGCGGCCGAGGATTACCCGCTGGTGCTGGGGTCGAACAGCTTCATCCCCGGCTTCGAGGAACAGCTGGTCGGTGCCAAGGCCGACGAGGAGGTCGAGGTCAAGGTGAGCTTCCCGGCCGATTACCAGGCCAAGCACCTGGCGGGCAAGGAGGCGGTCTTCGCCTGCACGGTGAAGGCGGTCAAGGCGCCCAAGCCGGCCGAGGTCGATGACGAGCTGGCCAAGAAATACGGTGCCGAGGATCTCGCCCAGCTCAAGGCGCAGATCGCCGAGCGTCTGGAAGAGGAATACAAGGGCGCGGCGCGCGCCGTTCTCAAGCGCGGGCTTCTCGACCAGCTCGACAAGATGGTCGGCTTCGACCTGCCCGAAAGCCTGGTCGAGGCCGAGGCCAGCCAGATCGCCCATCAGCTCTGGCATGAGGAGCACCCCGAGGAGCAGGGCCACGACCACGGCGCGGTCGAGACCACCGAAGAGCACAGGACGCTCGCCGTGCGGCGCGTCCGGCTGGGCCTTCTGCTGGCCGAGATCGGCCGCAAGCAGGAGATCGAGGTCACCGATGCCGAGATGACCCAGGCGATCATGTCGCAGGCGCGGCAGTACCCGGGACAGGAACGTGCCTTCTTCGAATTCGTCCAGCAGAACCCGCAGATGCAACAGCAGCTACGCGCGCCGATCTTCGAGGACAAGGTGGTCGATCACATCCTCGAGGGTGCCAAGGTCGAGGACAAGGAAGTGTCCAAGGACGAGTTGAAGGCTGCGGTCGAGGCGCTCGACGACCTCTAGGGATGCCGCCCGCCGCGGCGCGTGCCCTTTGCGCGCCGGCCGGCTCGGCTGCGACGATTGGCAAAAGGCCGCCTGCGGGCGGCCTTTTCGTTTGGCGGATACGCGGGCAGCATTAGGTGGAGGGGCAGGACGCAACCGTTCCGGCGCCGGCCGGCCAACGCGGCCAGGCCCGGACATCAGGACAGGAGCGAGACGTGGCCGAACTTCCCTTCGACTCCGAGGCGATCGAGGAACTCGTGGTGCGGATGAATGCGGTCGCCGCGAAAGAGGGCGAGGAGATTCCCAGCCCGGGCGGCAATCCGGCCGACGACGCCTTGCCGGAGGTGTTGCAGGAGCATCCCGGCGATCTCAGCCGTGCCGAGATCATCCGCGAGATCGAGACGCTGCATGCCGATCAGCAGCATGCGCTGGTGGCGCTGCTGTGGATCGGGCGGGGCGATGCCGAAGCCGCGGACTGGGAGGAGACGCTCGAGCGTGCCCGTCGGCACGAGACCGGCCGGGTGAGCCGCTATCTCCTGCGGGACCCGCTGGCCGGCGCCCACCTGCGTGCCGGGCTCGACCAGTTGCGCGCCAACGGGATCATCGACTGAACGGCCGGCCCGCGCGGCGCGGCTGCGCGGCCAGCCGCGTGGCGCGGCGATCGGGGCTGCCCATCACCCGACCCCGCTGGCGGATGCGGATCCACCGACCGTCCGCGGCCGCTCCCCCCATCCGATACCGCCCCATCCGATACCGCTCCATCCGATACAGGCTGTCCGGACCGGGCCATGAAAATGCCCGCGCCCCCGGACGGGGACGCGGGCCATGTCATGTCGTGCCGGCGTTGGGTGCGGGCACCCGTTGGCTCAGGCCTCTTCCTCGCTGGCGGCGGAGCCCATGTCGTCGAACAGTTCGGCGATCTCGAATTCGGCCTCCGCCTCGGCCTCGGCGGCGAGTTCCTGGATCGACTTGCCCGATGCCTGAAGCTCGGCCTCTTCGG
>JASBUM010000115.1 GCA_030147905.1 Acidimangrovimonas sp. | reverse complement strand
GTCCATGCGCTGGTCGGTTTTCATGACGGTGCGCTGATGGCCCATCTGGGGCCGTCGGACATGCGCCATGCGATCGGCTATGCGCTCAACTGGCCGCGGCGGCGCGCGATCGGGCTCGAGCGGCTCGATCTCGCGGCGATCGGGCGGCTCGAATTCCACGCCCCCGACCCGGTGCGCTTTCCCGCCCTGCGGCTTGCCCGCGAGGTGATGGCGGCGGGCGGCGCCTCGGGTGCGGCCTTCAACGCCGCCAAGGAGGTTGCGCTCGATCTCTTCCTTGCCGGACGGATCGGTTTCACGGCCATGGCGGGTGTCGTCGAGACCACGCTGGCGCGACTTCAGGGCGAATGCGACCTGACAAAAGCGCCAGCGGATCTTGATTGCGTGCTTGAGGTGGACCAATTGGCCCGTATAAGGGCGGGGGAAGCCGCACAATTGAAACAATCGACCGCTTAAGGGGTGCATTGTGGGTCCAGTCGATCTCATTCCGTCCTACGGGGGCGTGATCTATACCGTCCTCGCCTTCATCGTCGCCCTGTCGATCATCGTCGCGGTCCATGAATTCGGCCATTACATCGTCGGCCGCTGGAGCGGGATCCGGGCCGAGGTCTTCTCGATCGGTTTCGGACCGGCGCTGTTCTCGCGCGTCGACCGGCGCGGAACCCGCTGGCAGGTCTCGGCGCTGCCCTTCGGGGGCTATGTGCGTTTCCTCGGAGACAGCGATGCGGCATCGGGCAAGGACGGGGACGCGCTTGCCGGGCTGAACGAGACCGAGAGGCGGCAGACCATGCACGGGGCGCCGCTCTGGGCGCGTACGCTGACGGTCGCGGCGGGGCCGGTGTTCAACTTCATCTTCTCGATTCTCGTCTTCGCCGCGCTTTTCGCGGTCGCCGGCGTCGCCACCAAGACCCCGACCGTGGGCAAGCTGCGTGCGCTGCCCGGTGCGCTGGTGCACAATCTCAAGCCCGGTGACACGATCCTGGCGGTCAACGGCCGGGCGACCCCCGACACCGCCGTCTTCGGCGAGGTCGTCGCCGCGCTCAAGCCCCAATCGCCGGTCGACTACCGGATCCGCCGTGGCGGTAAGGTGATGGATGTGCAGGGTCCGTTCCCGCTTCCGGCGGTGGTCGGGGCGGTGCAGCCCAATTCGGCCGCCTATGACGCCGGGCTGATGCGCGACGACGTGATCACCGCGATCGACGGCAAGTCGGTCAATGCCTTCGAGGAACTGCGCAAGGCGGTGACGGATTCGAAGGGCAAGGCCCTTCAGTTGACGGTCTGGCAGCAGGGCCAGAGCCGGACGCTCACGCTGAAGCCTCGGCGGGTCGATCTGCCCACCGCCTCGGGCCAGTTCGAGACGCGCTGGCTGATCGGGGTGACGGGGGGGCTGTTCTTCGACCCGACAACGCGCACGCCGGGAATTTTCGAGGCCGTCAACCGGGCGGCGGCACAGACCGGCTTCATCATCACCACCAGCCTCAACGGCCTTTACCAGATGGTGACCGGCGCGATCAGTTCGTGCAACCTGCGCGGCCCGATCGGCATCGCCGAGACCTCGGGCGCGGCGGCAAGCCAGGGGTTCTCCAGCTTCGTCTCCTTCATCGCCATGCTGTCGACCGCGGTCGGACTGCTCAACCTCTTTCCGGTGCCGGTGCTCGACGGGGGGCATCTGGTCTTCTACGCATGGGAGGCCGTCGCCGGCCGTCCGCCCAGCGACCGGGCGCTGAAATACCTGATGGGCGGGGGGCTGATGCTGATCCTCGCGCTGATGGCCTTCGCAATCAGCAACGATCTGTTCTGCCCCTGATGACGTCTCTGAACCCGCCGCTGCCTCTCTGCCGGGCGGGGCGCGTGCGGGGCAAGGCGCGCGTGCGGGGCGGGGCGCGTGCGGGCGGCTGCCGCGTCCCAAGCGGGTAGGGGCATGCCCGCACCCGGGCCATGGCTCAGATGGCGCGCGCATCCGTTGGGGCGCGCCCACCTGTCGCAGGCAGGGGCCGTATTCGTGCCACAATGGGCGCCTAGCCTGCGGGACAGAGGAACCCGTCCGCCATTGATGCGGCCCACCAGCGAAACCGCCGGGCCTGAAGCCGTCCGGCTCCGACCCCGAGGAGAGCAAACATGCCAGCGATGCCTGCCCGCGATCACGGTCTCGGGCTTCTGTTCGACCTCTGCCGCGACTGGTTCGGTGTCGCGCTTGCGCTGGCGGCGGGCTTGGCGCTTGGCAGCCAGATCGGCCCGCTGACCGTGCTCTGAGGCCTGCCGGCCCGCGCGTGCGGCGCGTTCGGTCGCCCGATCGCGCCGCGGTTGCCGATCGCTTTTGACAAGCCCCCCCAATCCCGCTAGTCAGGACCGAACAAGCAGACAACCAGCGGTGGGGACAAATGCACGAGGGGCTCGGCACTTGGGGGCTGCGGCGGCGCGGAATCGGGGCTGCGCGGCGCGCGATCAACATCGCGACTTTTCTTTTGATAGCAATGACTTGTGTTGTCTGGTTCGGGCGCGCGCAGGCGGCCGACTACAGTTTCAACACGATCAGGGTGGAAGGATTGCAGCGGATCGAGCGCGCGACCGTCCTCGCCTATGCCGGAATCAAGCCCGGCGAGGTGCTGAGCGAGGCGCAGCTCAACGATGCCTATCAGCGGATCACCAATTCGGGCCTCTTCCAGACCGTGACCTTCCAGCCCGAGGGCAGCCGGCTGGTCATCAAGGTCAAGGAATTCCCCACCATCAACATCATCAATTTCGAGGGCAACCGGCGGATCAAGGCCGATGCGCTGAGCAAGGTCATCAAGTCCCAGTCGCGGCGTGTCTACTCGCCCTCGCAGGCCGAGCAGGACGCGGCCAACATCGTCCAGCTCTACCGCAATTCCAAGCGTTACGCGGTGACGGTGACGCCCAAGATCATTCCGCGTTCGGAAAACCGCGTCGATCTGGTCTTCGAGATCACCGAGGGCAAGCCGACCTATATCGAGCGGCTCTCCTTCATCGGCAACCACGCCTTTTCCGACTATCGCCTGCGTCAGGTTCTGGCGACCAAGCAGGCGGGACTGCTGCGCGGGATCTTCTCGAACAACAGCTACGACCCGCAGCGGCTGGAGCAGGATAAGGCACTGCTGACGAAATTCTACCATGAACGCGGCTACATGGATTTCCGCATTCTCGATGCCAACGCGCAGCTTGAACGCGGACGCCAGGGCTTCTTCCTGACCTTCACCATCCACGAGGGGCCGCGCTATCGCTTCGGCAAGGCCACGGTCACCAGCCAGGTGAAGGAAGTGGCGCCGACCGCGCTCGAAGGGGATCTGCGGGTCAAGCCGGGTGAGGTCTATACGCCGCTCGCGCTCGATCAGTCGGTCAACCGGATGCAGGCGACGACCACGCGCGACGGGCTCAACTTCATCCGCATCACCCCCGAGGTCACCCGTGACCGGCGCGACCTGCGGGCGAACGTGAATTTCGTCGTCGATCGCGCACCGAAGGTCTTCGTCTAGCGGATCCAGATCGAGGGCAACAGCACCACGCTCGACCGGGTCATCCGCCGCCAGTTCCATACCGCCGAAGGCGACGCGTTCAATCCGCGCGAGATCCAGGCAGCGGCCGACCGCATCCGCGCGCTGGGATATTTCAAGGATGTCCAGGTGACGACCCGGCCCGGCTCGGCACCGGACAAGGTGATCGTGGACGTGCGCGTGGTCGAACAGCCGACCGGCTCGCTCTCGCTGGGCGGCAGCTACGGCGTCAGCGCGGGCTTCGGCGCGGTGATCTCCTTCTCCGAGGACAATTTCCTTGGCCGCGGGCAGAGCATCGGGGTCGATCTCAACACCACCAGGAGCGATGCCAACGCCTCGTTCCGCTTCTCCGAGCCGGCGCTTCTGGGGCGCGATCTGAAATTCTCGCTCGGCGCGGGGCTGACCACGTCGACCCACAGCTATGCCAATTACGACACGCGCAAGCTCTTCTTCAATCCGGGGATCGAGTTCCCGATCGCGCCGCGCGCGCGGCTGGGGCTGAATTACCGGCTGGCGCGCGACAAGCTGCGCAACGTCGACGCCGGGGCCTCGGCAATCCTGCATCGCGAGGCCGGCAGCCGCGTGGCGTCGTCTCTCGGCTACAGCTACTCGTTCAACAGCAACGCCGACGGGCTTAGCCCCGACCGGTTCGTGACCCTGCGTTTCGGTCAGGACATCGCGGGTCTGGGCGGGCAGGCGAAGTATATCAAGACCACCGGCGAAGTGGCCTATGAAACCAAGCTTCTGCGCCAGTCGCTGACGGTGCGGGCCGAATTCGCGGCCGGCGCGCTGACCATGCTTCAGGGCCAGTCGAGCACCGTCACCGAGCGCTTCTCGCTCAACGGGCGGATGATCGGCTTCCGTCCCAACGGCGCGGGACCGCGCGACCTGACGGCGTCGGTCACCGATGGTCTCGGCGGCAACTATTTTGCCGTCGCCCGGGTCGAGACCCGCTTTCCGCTGGGGCTGCCGCAGGAATACGGGATCAACGGCGGGCTGTTCATGGATGTCGGCTCGGTCTGGGGTCTCAATGACAAGCAGGGCACCGCAGGACCGGTGGACGACCGTTTCCATCCGCGGGTGACGGCCGGCTTCTCGGTATTCTGGAAGACGCCGGTGGGGCCGCTGCGCTTCAACTTCTCGCGCGCGCTGGTCAAGCAACCCTATGACCGTCCGCAGGCCTTCGACTTCACCATCTCGACCCGGTTCTGATGGAGGCGCCGATGCCGGACGGGGGGGCGATGCGGAACGGGCGACCGGACCGCGGCGCCATGCCGGGCCGGAGGTCGCGGTGACGGCGCGGCGCGGGCGCCACGGTGGCGGCCCGTCACGGCGGTTGCGGGCCTGCTTGCATCGGCCGGCGGCTGTGCAGCGGTCGGCGCCGGTGGCGCGGCGGGCTGCGTGGCGTGCGATGGCCGTTCTTCTCCTTGCGGGCGGGCTGTTCTGGTCGGCGCCGCCCGCAGTGCGGGCGGCCGGTGACGGCAGCACCGCAAGCGGCGCGGGGGCGGCGACGGCGGGGCGCATGGCCCCGACCCCGGGCCAGTCGACAGCCGGTGCCACCACAGGTTCAGCCGCAACGGGCGACATGGGGCAGGCCGCCGGCAGCCAGTCCGGGCCGCAGGCGGCGACTGCGGGCACCCGGATGCAGATCCCTAGCCCGATCCTCACCCTCGATCAGGACCGGCTGTTCCGCCAGTCGCTGTTCGGGCAGCGGGTGGCACGCGAATACGAATCCGGGGCCCGTGCGCTGGCGGCCCAGAACCGGCGCATCGAGGCCGAGCTGAGCGCCGAGGAAAAGAGCCTGACCGAGCGTCGCGCCAAACTGTCGCCCGAGGAATTCCGCAAGCTCGCCGATGCCTTCGATGCCAAGGTGCAGCGCATCCGCAAGGCCCAGGCCGAGAAGAACACAGCGCTTGATCGGCGCCGGACCGAGGCGCGACAGCGGTTCATGCAGATCGTCGTGCCGGTGCTGGGCGATCTGGTGCGCCAACTGGGCGCCGTGGCGATCCTGAATGCCAATGCCGTCTTC
>JASBUM010000099.1 GCA_030147905.1 Acidimangrovimonas sp. | reverse complement strand
CGCACCATCGACAGCCCGTCGAGCCCGGGCAGCATCCGGTCGGCGACGATCACGTCATACTCCTCGCGCGTGGCCTGGAACAATCCGTCCTGCCCGTCCGCCAGGTGGTCGCAGACATGGCCGGCCTCGCGCATGCCACGGCATATGTAGGCGGCGGTATCGGGATCGTCCTCGATCAGCAGAATTCGCATCGGCGCGTCGTCCTTCGTGATGCCGAAGATCCCCGGACCGGCGGTCCGGGGAAGGTTGGGCTGCATACTGGGGGATCGCGGCCCGGATTTGAACTCTGACGGTTCAATTGGTACGGAATTTCTCATCTGCGTTCGATGCCTCCGCGCGGTCTGGTATCGTCGCGGCCGTGGCGCGGCATCAAGATGCAGGGCACGCTCAGCCCGATCACCGACAGCACGATCCCCGAGGTGGCGAGTGTGCCCGCCCCGGGCGTGCCACGGGCGACCGGCTGTGGCGGCAGCTCCGCGAACGAGGCCCCGAACGGCCCGGCCATGGTGCAGGCCATCCAGAAGGCCGCGATTCCGCCCGGAAGGCTTCGGGTATGGGCGAAGGTCATGGCGCCGACCACCGCCACGAAGATCAGCCCCGCGGGCAGGTGGCCCGGTGCGCTTGCGCTCCCTGCCGGGACCGGAACGACCCCGGCGGTGCCCAGCGCGAGGGTGAAAGGGATCGCCAGCCAGTACCACCCGCTGCGCCGGGCGCTGTGGATGGCATGGATCGACAGCGTGCCCGCGCTGTGCCACCGGCCGTGGAAGGGGAACGCGAGCGCGGCCGAGAAGCCGAGCGCGGCTTTGAAGAAACCGGCGAAGGTTTTGGCCGCCGCCGCGGCCATCAGCTTGATCCGCCGGGATCCGTCGGTCAACGCAGGCACGCGCGCGGGGGCGGGGCCGGGGGCGGGGGCGGCGGCGGGGGGCGTGCGGGTGACCCCGATCGGGGCCAGCGAGCGGACAGCGTCGTGTTCGAAGGGATCATCCGTCATGAAACCGTCCTCGGGCCTTGGGATGCGGTGCCTTCCGACGGCGCCACGGGTTGGTGCTTGGCCCCGCGCCCTGCCATGGGCCTTTCAGTGGGGTTACTTATTTGTAAGGCTGCTTTGGGCGGAGACGTCGGTTCGCGAGGCGCAGGCGGTGGCGGGCGGGCCGGACACGGGCCGGGTAGTGGCACCGGACGCCCCGGGGGCGCGGCCCCCGGACCCCCGCGGTATTTCGTCCCGAAAGAAGAGGCCGGCGCTTCGATATTCGGGTTTCGGTTCCGGGGCAGCGCCGCGGCCGGCGGGGCTGACTGCGGGGCGACATGCGGCCGAGGCGCGGGGGGGCGGGACCTTGCGCGCAGGGGTCAGCGCCGGTCGGGGCGCTTGCCCGGTTGCCCGGACCATGCGCGCGCCCGGGGCGGGGCCAGGCGCAGCAGATCGGTCGCCCGTGCAGCGATCTGGTCTATCGTCTCGGCGAGGGTGGTATGCCCGAGATAGAAGGCCGGCACCGGCGGCATGACGATGGCGCCCATCTCGGTGACGCGCGTCATGTTGGACAGATGGGCGAGTGTCAGCGGCGATTCGCGCGCGATCAGCACCAGCGTGCGGCGTTCCTTCAGCTGGACCGAGGCCGCGCGGATGAGCAGGTTGTCGTCCAGCCCCGCCGCGATCGCGGCGAGGCTGCGCATGGAGCAGGGCGCCACGATCATCCCGGCCGCCGGGTAGCTTCCCGAGGCGATCGGTGCGCCCAGGGCGCCGGCGCCGTGGTGGCGATCGCAGGCTGCGGCCAGTTCGGCGGCGGCGCGCGGTCCGCATTCTGCCGCGAGCGTGAGCCGGGCGGCGCGGCTGAGCACCAGCTCGACCTCCGCTCCGATGGCATGGAGGCGTGCGGCCACCGCTGGCGCAAGCGCGGCGCCCGAGGCCCCGCTCACGCCAAGGACGACACGCGGCTTCACGCCGGTTCTCCGTCGGTCCGGCCGACGAAGGGACGGATGACGCCGCTGTCCGGGGAGGTGTCGTTGCACGGGGAGGTGTCGTTGCCCGTGGAGATGTCGGCGGACGGGCCGTGGCGGGCGGCTCCGGTGGCCTTCGCGGGCAGGTCCGTGCGCGGCCGCGCCGGCGGTGGTGTCCCGGTCACGCCGCAACGCGCCAGAAGATCCGCGGCGAAGGTCTCGGCCTCGGGGCTCATATGCATGACCTCGCCCCATGCGCGGGTGGTTTCGGGGCCGATCTTGGTGGTGGCATCGATGCCGAGCTTTCCCGCCAGACCGGGAAGCGGCGCGGCGAAATCGAGGTAGTCCATCGGCGTCCGTTCCAGCACCGTCAGGTCGCGCCCCGGATCCATCCGCGTCGCCAGCGCCCAGGCGATGTCGTCCCAGTTGCGTACGTCGATGTCGTCGTCGACCACGACGATCATCTTGGTATAGCTGAATTGCGCCAGCATCCCCCACAGCGCCATCATCACCCGGCGCGCCTGACCGGGATAGCGCTTGTCGATGGCGGCCACCGCGATGCGGTAGGAACAGGCCGCGGGCGGCAGCCACAGGTCGCGCAGCTCCGGCAGGGACTGGCGGATCACCGGCAGGGTGAGGTCGTTGAAGACCGCGCCGATGATCGCCGGCTCATCCGGGGGTCGGCCGGTATAGGTCGACAGATAGAGCGGTGACTCGCGCCGGGTGAGGGCGGTGACCCGCATCACCGGGAAGGGCTCGGCCGCGTTGTAATAGCCGGTATGGTCGCCGAAGGGCCCCTCGGGCGCGGTCTCCTGCGGGTGGCAATGGCCCTCGATCACCATCTCGGCGCGGGCCGGGACCAGCATCGGCACGGTCCGGGCCGGCACCAGCGCGCTGCTCGCGCCACGCAGCACGCCCGAGAAGGCCAACTCGGAGACGCCTTCGGGCAGGGGCAGCGCCGCGGCCAGCAGAAGCGCCGGATCGGCGCCCAGCACGACCGCGACCGGCATCGGCTGGCCGGCGCGCATCCAGCTGCGGTAATGTGCGGCCCCGCCGCGTTGCGGCAGCCAACGCAGGATCAGCCTGTCGGGGCCGAGGATCTGCGCACGGTAGATCCCGGCGTTGCAGGGCGCCGGATCGCGCGGATCGCTGCCGTGGGGACGGGTGATGACCACCGCCCATGTCAGCAGCGGTCCCGCGTCGCCGGGCCAGCAGGTCTGGGCAGGAAGGCGGGTCAGGTCGGGTGCGGCTTCGGTCACCGCCTGGACGGGCGCCAGTCGTCCGATGGCGGGGCGCGCGGCGAGGGCTGCGCGGAACTCGGGCCAGCGGGCGAGCGCATCGCCAAGCCCCGCGGGTGGCTGGGGCGCGCGCAGCGCTGCGAGAAAGGCGCCGAAGGCGGGGATCTGGTCGGGGGTCAGCCCCAGCCCGGCCGCCACCCGTCGCCGCGTGCCGAACAGATTGGTGACCACCGGCATCGTCGAGCGGCTGCCATCGGCGAGCAGCGGCTGATCGAACTGGAGGACCGGCCCCCCCGCCATCAGCACCCGCCGGTGCACGGCGGTCATCTGATGGACGGTCGAGACCGGCGGTTCGATCGCGCGCCATTCGTCTTGCCGGGCGCAATCGGCGAGGAAATCGCGCAGGTCTCGGAAGATCGGCAGGCGGCGCATGGGGGCTCCTTGGGTGATGGGCGGCGTTTTCGGGCAGCCGGCGGGATGCGCGTGGCTGCGCCATGCCGCCCGGCTCCGGGCCATAGCAGCGGCGGAAGGCGGCGGACTTGATGCAAGTCAATTCCCGCGTCGGGCCGGACTGCTAGGCCGCAAGGGAAGGCACGGCCATCGAGTCGCGGCACGCTTGCGGCGCGCGGGTTGATCGGGGCGCCGAAGGCGGGGCCAGGGAGGATGCGTTCCCCGCCATCGGTGTGTGTGCGGATGACGCCCCACGGCAGGCGGCTCCGGTTGGGGGGGGCGTCCGGCCTGCGCAGCCGGGCAATGAAGACGGGGCGGTAATGAAGACGGGGCGGTAATACGGGGCGGTAATAAAGACGGGGCGGTGAAGATTGCCCCTGCAGACGGCGCAGTGAAGACGGGGCGGCAAAGGCGACCCGCGCGCACCGCCCGTGCCGCGGCTCGGCCGGGAAGTCGGACGGCGCAGCGGTGGCGGGATGCCGGGAAAGATGCCGGGAAAGATGCCGGGGAAGATGCCGGGGAAGGCGATTTTGATGGATGGGCAGCGGATGGACGATGACCGGTTGGAAGGGGATTGGATGGACGACGAACGCGGCTCGCAAGAGCCCGCGATCACGCCCTTGCCGCCCCGCTTGTCGAGAGCGGTGGCGCGGCTGCCGCGCTGGCCGGCCGAACGGGTGGTCGACCGCCTGACGCGCGCGGTCCTCGCGCGTCACCCCGGATTGATCGCGCGGCTTGGCCCGCATGCGGATGCACGCTTTCTCATCGTGCCCGAGGATCTGCCCCATGCGGTGCTGCTGGTGCGCCGGGGGCGATGGTTTCGCGCCCGCCTTCTGCCGCGCGGCCAGCCGCCGGTGCCGCGGGCCGACGTGACCATCTCGGGGCCTCTCGCGGCGCTGCTGGGCAGGGTGCACGGGGTGTGGGACGGCGATGCGCTGTTCTTCTCGCGCCGGGTGACGATTGCCGGCGATACGGCTGCCGCACTCGCGCTGCGCAACGCCATCGACGACGCCGAGATCGACCTCGGCACTGATCTGGCGGCGCTGGCGGGGCCGTTGCGGCGGCTTGTCGGGCCGGCGATGGATCTGGCGGGCCGGCAGCTGCACCTGCCGCTGCACCGCGCAGCGGAGCCGGTCCGATGATCGAGCTGGTCTGTCCCGCCGGAACCCCGGCCGCGCTGCGCACCGCGCTCGCCGCCGGTGCCGATTGCGTCTATTGCGGCTTCGCCGACGAGACCAATGCGCGCAACTTTCCCGGTCTCAATTTCGACCGCGCCGAGATGGAGCGCGCGGTGACCGACGCCCATGCCGCCGGTGCGCGGCTGATGATCGCGGTCAACACCTATCCGCGGGCGGGCGATCCCGGGCCATGGCGGCGGGCGCTGGCCGACGCGGCCGCGCTGGGCGCCGATGCGGTGATCCTCGCCGATCCGGGGCTTCTGGATCGCGCGGCGACGCATCACCCCGATCTGCGCCGCCATCTGTCGGTGCAGGCCGCCGCCGCCAATCCCGATCTGATCAATTTCTATGCCCGACGCTTCGGCATCCGCCGCGTGGTGCTGCCGCGGGTGCTCAGCGTCGAGGAGATCGCCGCCATCAACCGCGCGATCGACATCGAGACCGAGGCCTTCGTCTTCGGCGGCCTGTGCGTCATGGCCGAGGGACGCTGCTCGTTGTCGTCCTACGCGACCGGACGCGCGCCCAATCTCGACGGTGTCTGCTCGCCGGCCGAGCATGTGCGCTACGACACCGGACAGGACGGCGCGCAGAGCGCGCGTCTGGGCGGCTTCCTGATCCAGCGCAGCGCGGCCGATACGCCGGTGCCCTATCCGACGCTTTGCAAGGGCTGCTTCTCCAGCCCGGCGCGTGATGATGACGACGACGACGCGGGCGTTGGCGCAGTCGCAGGTGCGGCGGCGGAGGCGCGCGGGCATTTCTTCGAGGATCCGGTCAGTCTCGATGCCGCGGCGCTCATCCCGGCGCTGGCGCGGGCGGGCGTCCGCGCGCTGAAGATCGAGGGGCGGCAGCGCTCGCGGGCCTATGTCGGGCGGGTCGTGCGCGCCT
>JASBUM010000094.1 GCA_030147905.1 Acidimangrovimonas sp. | reverse complement strand
CTCCATGTCAGCGGCATCCCCAGCTTCGCGCCCGAACTGCTGCAGAACGTGCGCGCCGGTGATCCGATGAAGGCCAAGCATCTCGACAAGGCGCTGATGCAATTCGCCGAGGAAGGGGCCGCCAAGATCTTCCGTCCGATGGTCGGCGCGGGCTTCATCGTCGGCGTCGTCGGCGCGCTGCAGTTCGACGTGCTGGCCAGCCGGATCGAGCAGGAATATTCCCTGCCGGTGCGTTTCGAACCCAGCCAGTTCACCTCGGCCCGCTGGGTGACCGGCCCCAAGGCCCGGCTCGACGCCTTCGTCAACGCCAACAAGGGCCATATCGCCCAGGACCACGACGGCGATCTCGTCTATCTGACGCGGCTGCAATGGGACATCGACCGCATCGCGCGCGACTATCCCGAACTTCACCTGAGCGCGACCAAGGAGATGATGGCCGGCTGAGCCGCGAAACCGCGGGACGGGGTCCGGGTCGCCGGCGCCGGCGCCCCGCCGGACGCGCGGCACGCCATGCCGGTACCATCCGCCGGCCCCTGCGCGGCACCCGCGCCGATCGGCCCCATTCCCTGAGCGTCCGCGCGCTGCTAGCGTGAACGGCGCGCATCCCGGGGACCCGCTCGATGAACCGCATCAAGGCCACGGCCGGCCGCGTTCTGGCCCATTACCTGCAAAAGCAGACCAGCCGTTACCGGCCCTTCTCGATCATTCCGCCCGGGCGGCTGCGCGCGGCGCTCAGGCCCGGCGACGTGCTGCTGATCGAGGGCGACCGGCGGATCTCGGCCGCGATCAAGTATCTGACCCATTCGACATGGTCGCATGCCGCCTTCTACGCGGGCGCCCCCGATGGCGCCGAACTGATCGAGGCCGATGTCGAGGCCGGCGTGCGCGCGGTGCCGCTGGGGATCTACCAACACCTCAACACCCGCATCTGCCGGCCCGTCGGCCTGCGCCCCGAGGATCTTGCCGCCGTGATCGCCTTCATGCGCGGCTCCATCGGCAAAAGCTACGATCTGAAGAACGTCGTCGATCTGGCCCGCTACCTGCTGCCGCATCCGCCGGTCCCGGCCCGCTTTCGCCGCCGCATGCTGGCGCTGGGCTCGGGCGATCCGACGCGCGCCATCTGCTCCACCCTCATCGCCGAGGCGTTCCAGCGGGTCCGCTACCCGATCCTGCCCGAACTCAGGGCCGATCACGCCGCCGCACGCGAGATCCTGCATATCCGGCACCATTCGCTGTTCACGCCCCGCGATTTCGACCTCTCGCCCTATTTCCGCATCGTCAAGCCTACGATCGAGGGAGATTTCGATTACAAGAGCTTGACCTTCTACGAGGAGTCGTGATCGCCATGGCGGCAGGCGCGGCATCCGGGGACAGGACGGAGTCGCCGCCGACCATAGCCGCCGGGGGAAACAGCCATGCAGATTTTCATCATCAGCCTTCCAGGCGCGGAGGCGCGCCGAGCGTTCCAGCGCAAGCAGGCGCAGCGGCTGGGCCTGGAGATCGAATTCGTCGAAGCCGTCGACGCCCGTGCGCTCGACGCCGCCAGTTGCCAGCGCGCCGCCGATCACTGGACCCGGCCGATCGCGCGCAAGGACATCGCCTGCCACCTGTCGCACCGCCTCGCATGGCAACGCGTGGTCGCGGCCGGGCGGCCGTGCCTCGTGCTCGAGGACGATGCCGTGCTCAGCGACCGCATGCCCGCCGTCCTCGCCACGATCGACGCGCGCGAGGACGCCTGGAACACGATCTACGACCTCGAATTCGTCCCGCGCCCGCATATCATCGCCCGCCGGCCATTCTGGCGCAGCACCGACGGCGGCTTTGCCGCGGCCCGGATCTACGAGAACCGCAAC
Source organism: Acidimangrovimonas sp. (assembly GCA_030147905.1). The sequence goes on along the minus strand of JASBUM010000094.1, from coordinate 2,503 downwards.
GGACTGGGGGCTGCGGTGATCGCACCGGGTGCCGCGCGCCGACTTCTGGCCGAGACCGGCGAATTCGTCCTGGTCGACGCCTTCCTGTGGAATCGCCGCTGGGCGTGCCACTACCAGATAGAGCCGGCGCCGGCGATGCAGATGGAATATTTCTACCCCGACCGGACGCAGGTCGCGCGCTCCAACCCCGGTGCGACCGACGAACATTTCGCCCCCCGATCCGTCCTGCGCGCCCAAGCCCACGCCCTGCGCAACGAATTGCGCAAGCTGCCCCGGATCCTGCGCGGCCTCGCCTTCGGGCGACTGCGGATGATCGCCGTTGAACGCGGCGATTTTCCGGCGTCCTGAGTGCAACAGGGCGCCGCGGCCCGGATCCGGCCGGCCGCCGGCAGGGAAAGGCCGCCGAAGCCGTCCCATTCTTGACCCGGGCGCCGTTTTGGGATAACCCGCTGCGGTCCCCAAAGGGACACTTCGATAGACGCCGGGGCGCCCGGAGATCGCGTCCCAAGACCAACCGCGCGGCCCGATGCCGCGCCGACAGGACGCCAATGACCAAATTTTCCGACCTCGCGCTGGACCCGAAGGTCCTGCAAGCCGTAGCCGACGCCGGCTACGAAACCCCGACGCCGATACAAGCCGAGGCGATTCCGCATGCGCTTGCCGCGCGCGATGTTCTCGGCATCGCCCAGACCGGCACCGGCAAGACAGCCAGCTTCACCCTGCCGATGATCACCATCCTCGCCAAGGGACGGGCGCGGGCGCGAATGCCGCGCTCGCTGGTCCTGTGCCCGACGCGCGAACTGGCCGCGCAGGTGGCGGAAAACTTCGACATCTACACCAAGCATCTCAAGCTGACCAAGGCGCTGCTAATCGGCGGGGTCTCCTTCGCCGAACAGGATCGGCTGATCGACCGCGGGGTCGACGTGCTGATCGCGACACCGGGCCGCCTGCTGGACCATTTCGAGCGCGGCAAGCTCCTTCTCACCGGGGTCCAGATCATGGTGGTGGATGAGGCCGACCGGATGCTCGACATGGGATTCATCCCCGATATCGAGCGCATCTTCCAGCTGACCCCCTTCACCCGGCAGACGCTGTTCTTCTCGGCCACCATGGCGCCCGAGATCGAACGGCTGACCAACACCTTCCTTCACAACCCCGCCCGCGTCGAGATCGCTCGCCAGGCCACCGCCTCGGAAACGATCGAGCAGGCGCTGGTACGGATCAAGCCCGAACGCAAGGATCGTGCCTTTGCCGAGAAACGCGCCGTCCTGCGCGAGCTGATCCGCGGCGAGGGCGAGGCCTGTACCAACGCAATCATCTTCTGCAACCGCAAGATGGACGTCGATGTCGTCGCCAAGTCGCTGCGTACGCACGAGTTCAACGCAGCGCCGATCCACGGCGACCTGGACCAGTCGTTGCGCACCCGCACGCTGGACGGATTCCGCGACGGTTCGATCCATCTGCTGGTGGCCTCCGACGTGGCGGCGCGCGGGCTCGATATCCCTGCCGTCAGCCATGTTTTCAACTTCGACGTGCCCACCCACCCCGAGGATTACGTCCATCGCATCGGGCGCACCGGCCGGGCGGGACGCGACGGCAAGGCCTACACCATCGCCACCCCGGCCGATGACAAGCTGGTCGCCGCCATCGAATCGCTTCTGAACAAACCGATCCCGTCCGTAGCCGCACCGGAATACACCGCCAGCGCGGGCCGTGCGGGCCGCAGCGAGGGACGTGGTGAGAGCAGCCGCAGCGAGGGGCGTGGCGAGGGCCGCAGCGAGGGGCGTGGTGGCGATCGCGCGCGCGGGGATCGGCGGGCTCGCGGGCGTGCGCGCCCGGTGGAGCCGCACGACCAGGTCGCGCCGACCAGACCGTTCGAGGCGGCCGAGCCCCCTCCCGCGACGTCGGAACAGGTCGTGGACATGCCCGACACCGCGAGCGGCACCGTTCACGAGAGCCCGGCGCCCCGCCGGCGCGAGCGGAAGGGCGATTCGGCCCGTTCCGAGCGTCGCCGCGGCGAAAGCGCCCGGCAGGAGGAGCGCGTTGTCGGCATGGGCGATCACGTGCCGGATTTCCTTACCCGCAGCTTCCTGCCGCGCGACGCCGGCAGTTGATGCCGGGGGGCGCGTGGCGCGGCCCCGCGCATGGCCCCCGCAGCTGCCACGCCCGAGCGGCCACGCCGTAGCCGCACCCGGCCGACATCCCTCCGGGCAATACCGGGATCGGCGTTGCATCGGCGCGCCGCGGCCGCGGATGCGGCGTCTTGCAGCTCTCGCGCGAACGGGCGCGCGGGTGCGGTTTCACGCCACGGCGCAAGGTCGCGGACCGTCGAGCGACCGGGCGACCGGCGCATAGGATCCGACGTGATCCGACGCCCGTCAGGGCAGGGGCAGATATATATTGGGGCGCGGTTTCAGGTGTCGGTCCGGGTTTGCGGAACCACCCGTGGTTCGACATGCACGCATGATCCCGCGGGGGTTCGGGTGCCCGGGGCTGTGCGGCG
>JASBUM010000084.1 GCA_030147905.1 Acidimangrovimonas sp. | reverse complement strand
TCCGAGACATCGGCAAAGAGCCCCGCCTTGACGAAGGGCGCCATGCGGTTGCCGGCATACCAGGTCACGACATCGGGGGCATCCGCGGTCAGGAAGTTGCGGATCGAGGTCTTGTAGCCCTCGTGATCGAAGACCGTCCATTTGACCTTGACGTCCGGGTTGGCCTTTTCGAAGGCGTTGATCACCTGCTGGAAGGCCTGCTTGGGCGCCGGGTCCGAGGTGTCGGTAAAGATCTTCAACTCGCCGGCGAGCGCGGTGCTCGCGACGAGTGTCGCGCCGATGGCCATCGCGGCCAGGCGCAGGCGGTGTCTACGGTTCATCATTTCCTCCCTGATTGCCGTATCGTCCAAAACCCGTGGTTGATGCCGGTTGAGCTGCTTGTTTTATTGGTAGGATTGTTCCATTATGTGGAACAGTGTTTTACTTATTGAAAACTATTGCGCGACTCGTCTAATCTGTCAACAGCCCGGCGGCGGGTTTGCCTCTGCGGCACAAGGGGGAAGGCATGAACGATCTGCGGCCAGCGGGAAGGGGCGGTGATGGAACCGTCGGCAAGGCGCTCGAGGTCCTCGACATGGTGGCCGAGGCCGGGCGTCCTGTGCGCTTTACCGATCTGCTGGCGCGCGGGCGGTTTCCCAAGGCCACGCTGTTTCGCCTGCTCCAGACGCTGAGCGGGCAGGGGATGCTGGCCTACGATCCGGATCGACAGGTCTATGCGCCGGGGCTGCGTCTGGTGCGGCTGGCCCACGCGGCCTGGCGTCAGAGCGCGCTGGCGCCGGTGGCGCGGCCACATCTGGACCGGCTTGCCGCCGCCGTGGGCGAGACGATCCACCTCGCGCAGATCGACAACGGGCAGGTGCTCTATGTCGACAAGCGCAATGCCCGCGACCCCGTCGAGATGTTCAGCCAGGCGGGCAAGATCGGTCCGGCCTATTGCACGGGCGTCGGCAAGGCGATGCTTGCGCATCTCGATCCCGAGGCGCTGGCATCGGCGTTGGAGCGACAGGCATTCCACCGTTTCACCGATCGCACCATCGACACGCCCGAGGCGCTGGGCCGCGAACTTGCGGCGATCCGGGCGCGGGGCCATGCCTACGACAACGAGGAACACGAACCCGGCATCATCTGCGTCGCGGTCCCGATCCTGAGTGCGCGCGGCAGGGTGCTGGGGGCGCTGTCCGTGACCTCTACCAGCCAGCGGACCAGCATCGACGCGCTCGCCGCACTGGTGCCCGAGGTCGCGCGCACCGCCGGCGCGATCGCCACAGATGCCGAAAGCTGGCGGTTTCCGGAGGAAGACAGGAGGACGGGGGGCTGATGTCGGGCGTAACGTTGAACAAGGTGGTCAAGATCTTTGGCCAGATCGAGGTGATCCACGGCGTGGATCTCGCGGTGAACGAGGGCGAGTTCTGCGTCTTCGTCGGGCCCTCGGGCTGCGGCAAGTCCACGCTCCTGCGGATGATCGCGGGGCTGGAGGAAACCAGCGCCGGATCCATCGCGATCGGGGCGCGGGACGTGACGCGCGACGATCCGGCCGATCGCGGCGTGGCGATGGTCTTCCAAAGTTACGCGCTCTACCCGCATATGACGGTCGAGCAGAACATGGGGTTCGGCCTGCGCATGAACCGCACGCCGCGCGACGAGATCGCGCGCAAGGTGGCGGAGGCGGCCGCAATCCTGCGTCTGGACGAATATCTGAAGCGGCGGCCGAAGGAATTGTCCGGCGGGCAGCGCCAGCGCGTGGCGATCGGGCGTGCGATCGTGCGCGGGCCGGAGGTGTTCCTGTTCGACGAGCCGCTTTCCAATCTCGATGCCGAACTGCGTGTCGAGATGCGGGTGGAGATCGCCCGGCTTCACCGCGAGATCGGGGCCACGATGATCTATGTGACCCATGACCAGGTCGAGGCGATGACGCTGGCCGACAAGATCGTCGTGCTGCGTGCGGGCCGGATCGAGCAGGTCGGTGCGCCGCTTGATCTTTACCATGATCCGGACAACCGTTTCGTCGCGGGTTTCATCGGCTCGCCGGCGATGAATTTCGTCCCCGGCCGTGTCGCGGGGGGGGCTGTGGCTGCGCCGACACTGGGTGTCGCGCCACTCGTCCCGGTTCGGGATCTGCCCGCCGAGGGAACCGAGGTCATGCTGGGCCTGCGTCCGCAGCATGTCGCGCTCGATCCCGACGGCGACAGCCATGTCGTGGAGATGACCGAGGCGCTGGGCGGGGTCAGCTATCTCTATCTCGCGGCGAGCGATGGCAACCGGCTGACGGTGGAACTGCGCGACGGGGTCCGGCCGCCGCCGCCCGGCCACCGCGTGGGCATCCGGTTCGCGCCCGCCGATGCGATGCTGTTCGATGCCCGGACCGAAAGACGCATACGCTGACGCGCAGCCTTTCCCGGCCTGTGCGGGCGGGTCCCGCGGCCCGAAGCGGGCGCTGTGTCTTGCCCGATCATGCCGGCGGGTCGCGGTCCGGGCCGTCGCCGGCCGCACGGGCGTCGGCTGCGCCCGCTCCGCGGGACGTATCCTCGTCTGCCCCCAGTGCGCGGCTAAGTTCCGATGCCGCCGCACGCACCCGCCGGGCAAGCGCCGGCACGTCCCCGGTGCCGATGCGCACCGTCGGACCCGAAACGGACAGCCCGCCCACGGCCTCGCCGGAAGCATCGAAGACCGCCGCCGCGATGCAGCGCATGCCGGGCGTGCGTTCCTCGCCGTCGACCGCGTAGCCCTGTGTATGGGTGTGGCGCAGCTCTGCCTCCAGCGCGTCGGGCGTGCATATCGTATGCGGCGTGAAACGCTCCAGCCCTGACGCGGAGACCAGTGCGCGGCGCTGCGCCTCGGGCATCGCGGCCAGCAGCGCCTTGCCGATCCCCGAGGCATGAAGCGGCGAAAGTGTTCCGGGGGGAAAAAAGGCGCGGATGCTGTGATGGGTCTCGGCCTGAGCCACGAACAGCACCCTCTCGCCGCGGCGGATGCCGAGATTGGCGGTCTCGCCCGTGGCCTCCATCAGGGCGCGCAGGATCGGGCGCGCCCGTTCGGCGATACTGGTGCGGCGCAGGTAGCGCGCCCCGATCACGAAGGCGCCGGCCCCGATAGACCAGCTTTGCGCCTCGGCATCGAATTCGACAAGCCCGCGCCCCTCGAGCGTGACGAGGATGCGGTAGACCGTGGCCGGCGCCTCCCCCAGCTCCCCGGCCAGCGCGGTGAGGGTGCGCCCCTGGTCGTGGCTGAGATGTTCGAAGACTTCCATCGCGCGGTCGAGCGACTTGATCGTGTTCTGCTCGCGCCGGTCGGTCCAGCCGCGGGGCCGCCCCCTTGCCCTGTTGCGCTGTGCCGGTTGTTGCCTGTCCGCCATCCGCGACCGCCAGATATATTATGAAAACATTTTTCACTGTGAGAAAAATTCAAGTACATGTCAATAAAAGGTTTTATCAGGCATAATGGAAAATGAAAAATTATTTCACAAAAATTTCCACTGCCTCGATTCTGCGGTAGATCTGTCTGCGAACCTTACAAGGAGCGGTCGATGAGCTTTCAGAACCCCGTCTTCATTCCCGGCCCGACCAATATCCCCGAGCGGCTCCGCAAGGCCTGCGACCTGCCCACGATGGACCATCGGGCCGCCGCTTTTGCCGATATCGTCGCCCCCGCGCGCAGCGGTGTGCGCCAGATCCTCAAGAGCGAAAGCGCCGAGGTCTTTCTCTTTCCCGCCACCGGCACCGGCGGCTGGGAGATCACCCTTGCCAACATGCTGCGCCCCGGCGACCGGGTCCTGGCGGCGCGCAACGGGATGTTCAGCACCCGCTGGATCGACATGTGCCGCCGGCTCGGGCTGATGGTGGAGGTCGTCGAGGCGACCTGTGGCGACGGCATCCCCGTCGCGCGTTTTGCCGAGATCCTCGCCGCCGACAAAGGGCACACGATCCGGGCGGTGCTGGCCACCCACAACGAAACCGCCACCGGCGTGGTGTCTGACATCGCCGCGGTGCGCGCCGCAATGGATGCCTCGGATCACCCGGCGATGCTGTTCGTCGACGGGGTCAGCTCGATCGCCTCGATGGATTTCCGTTTCGACGAATGGGGCGTCGATGCCGCGGTCACCGGCTCGCAGAAAGGGTTCATGCTGCCGGCGGGACTTGCCATCGTGGGCTTCAGCGCGCGCGCGATGGAGGCGGCGAAGGACGCGGGCCTTCCGCGGTGCTATTTCGACATCGGCGACATGGCGCGCAGCTACGCCGCCGGCGGCTATCCCTATACGCCCACGCCGGGTCTTCTGAACGGCTTGCGCGAATCCTGCTCGATGTTGCTGGACGAGGGGCTGGAATCCGTCTTCGCCCGTCATCACCGTATCGCCGAAGGGGTGCGCAGGGCGGTCCGGGCCTGGGG
>JASBUM010000069.1 GCA_030147905.1 Acidimangrovimonas sp. | reverse complement strand
ATAGCCCTGCAACGCCGCCATATTGGTGTCGCCGTTGAGGGTATGAAACCCGCCAGCTGCATGCCAGGTCGAGCCGGAGGTGAGTTCGGAGCGTTCTAGCAACATCACATCAGACCAGCCCAGCTTGGTCAGGTGGTAAAGCACCGAACAACCGACGACGCCGCCGCCGATCACCACCACCCGGCTATGCGTTTTCATCTCGCCCCCCTGTTTCGCGACCAACCCGGCCCCCGGGCCGTTCCGCCGACCCTGCGATGCGTCCCACGCCCCGGCAAGTCGGAAGGCGACAGGAAATGTCGCGAACGGAAAACGTCACGGGCAGTGCCGGACATGGCAAAAGGGGCGGCACCACCCGGCGCCGCCCCATCTTTCGTTCGAAAATATCCCGGGGGTGCGGGGGCAGCGCCCCCGCGTCGGGACCACCGCGATCCGCCGCGCCGCCCCATGATCGCAAGACCGGGCCCCGCCGCGTGCGGCGCCCGGTCGCCGCCTAGCGTTCGGGAATAAGCCCGCGCGGCGCGAAACGCAGCACCAGCAGAAGCACGATCCCGACCATCGGCAGACGCATCTGCACCGCCGACTGCACGAGATGCGATTTCAGCGCGCCGGCCGGCAAGGGTGAGGTCAGGAATTCCAGAAGCTGCGGCCCGACGCTCGATGCCTCGTCCCAGATCAGCATGATCGCCAGCCCCCCCAGGACCGCGCCCCAGTTGTTTCCGGACCCGCCGATGATCACCATCGCCCAGATCAGGAAGGTGAAGCGCAGCGGATCGTCATAGCTCAGCGGCGTCAGCTGCGCATGCAGGGTGACGAACATCGCCCCCGCGATCCCGATCACCGCCGAACCGAGGATGAAGACGTGCAGATGGCGCTTCTTGACATCCTTGCCCATTGCCTCTGCGGCGATCTCGTTGTCGCGGATGGCGCGCATCATCCGCCCCCAGGGCGAACGCAGCGAACGTTCCGCAAGCCACAGCAGGATCAGCAGGACGGTCAGGAACAGCGCCGCGAAACACAGATCGACGAAGATCGTCGAGGCCGTGCGCACATCCAGCCCGATCGAGGCGGCCGCCTTCTGGAATGCGGGCAGCTTTTGCAGGTTCACCTCGTAGGGCACCGGCCAGCGCGGCACGTTGGTCATGTTCTGGACGCCCCGGTCCAGCCAGTTCTCGTTCTTCATCACCGCGATGATGATCTGCCCGATTCCCAGCGTCGCGATCGCAAGATAGTCCGACCGCAGCCCCAGCGCCGTCTTTGCCACCAGCCAGGCCGCCCCGCCCGCGAGGATCGCGCCAAGGCCCCAGGCGGCGAAGATCGGCAGGCTCAGCCCGCCGAGGTTGCCGGCGGTCGCCGCATTGATCGATTCCACCGCCGCGACGCCCGGATCGAAGACCCAGCGATAAAGGAAGAACCCGGCGATCAGCAGGGCGAGCATCGCCAGCGTCCGCTTCCGTCCCGGCTCCATCGCGCGGTAAAGCCGGGTGGCGGCGTAGATCACGCCCGCACCCACCGCGAGCCCGGCCATGATGCGAAAGCCGCCCGCCGCCCAGGCGCCGGGGTTGACGGGCGCGGTGCCGACCGCCATGGCCATGGCGCCGATGGCGAAGAAGCCCGAGACGCCGATGTTGAACAGCCCGGCATAACCCCATTGCATGTTCACCCCCAGCGCCATGATCGCCACGATCAGCGCGTCGTTGAGGATGGTCAGCGCCAGCGTCCAGCTCTGGGTGAAGCCCACCAGAAGGTAAAGCGCGCCGAGAATGGCGAAGAGGGTGGTATTTCTGATCGCTGTGCTCATACCGATTGTCCCTTGAACAGCCCCGTCGGTTTGAACAGGAGCACGATGACGAGGATGGCGAAGGAGACGGCGAACTTGTAGTCCGTCGACAGAAGCTGAACCAGGCTGTCCGGCGCCATGCTGGCTGGAAGCAGGTAGGTCAGCACCTTCTTCCACGCATAGGTCACGGTCACCTCCGAGAAGGCCACGACGAAGCCGCCGGCGATGGCCCCCAGCGGATTGCCCAGCCCCCCGACCACCGCCGAGGCGAAGATCGGCAGCAGAAGCTGGAAGTAGGTGAAGGGCTTGAAGCTCTTGTCGAGCCCGTAGAGCACGCCCGCGATGGTGGCGAGTGCGGCCACGATCAGCCATGTCACGGTGACCACCCGCTCGGGGTTGATCCCCGACAGAAGCGCCAGATCCTCATTGTCGGAAAAGGCCCGCATGGACTTGCCGGTGCGGGTGCGGTTGAGAAACCAGAACAGCGCGGCGACCACGATCACCGCGGTGACGATGGTGATGACCGTCGTCGTGCGGATCGCAAGGCCCTCCTGCAGTCCGGTCATCTTGCGGAAGTTGTAGGCGGTGATGATGAACCGCTGTCCATCGGCGAACTGCCGGTCGCTGACACCGATGATGAAACGGGTCAGGCCGTTCATGACGAACATCACGCCCATCGACACGATCACCAGGATGACCGGCGCGGCCTTCTGTTTTCGGTAGAAGCGATAGACCACCCGGTCGGTGCCCAGAAGCAGCCCCGCCGTCACCGCGATGCCGAAGGGCAGCGCCAGAAGCGCTGTCGGCAACGGGCCGAAACTGATGCCCATCGACTGGAACCACCAGGTGAAGAGGATGGTGATGGCGGTGCCGAAGGCCATGGTATCGCCGTGGGCGAAGTTGGAAAACCGCAGGATGCCGTAGATCATGGTGACCCCGAGCGCACCAAGCGCGAGCTGCGCGCCATAGGAGGTCGCGGGGACGATGACGTAGTTGAGCAGCGCCACGATCGCGTTGAGAATATCCATCTTCTCAGCCCCCCAGGAAGGATTTGCGCACTTCGGGGTCGGCCAGGAGGGCCGCGCCGGTGTCGGTGTATCGGTTTGCGCCCTGGACCAGCACATAGCCCTTGTCGGCGATCTCCAGCGCCTGGCGCGCGTTCTGTTCGACCATCAGGATAGAGATGCCGGTGCGCGCCACCTCGATGATGCGGTCGAACAATTCGTCCATCACGATGGGCGAGACGCCGGCAGTGGGCTCGTCGAGCATCAGGACCCGCGGCTGGGTCATCAGGGCCCGGCCCACCGCCACCTGCTGGCGCTGCCCGCCGGACAGTTCACCGGCCGGCTGCCGACGCTTTTCCTTCAGGATCGGAAACAGCGCATAGACCTGTTCCATGGTCTGGCGGATGTCGTCGCGGCGCAGGAAGGCGCCCATTTCCAGGTTTTCCTCGACGCTCATCGAAGTGAAGATGTTGTGGGTCTGCGGCACGAAGGCCATGCCCTGGGCGACCCGGTCCTGCGGGCTGAGCCGCGTGATGTCCTCGCCGTCGAGCCGGACCGCGCCCGTGCGCAGGTTCAGCATCCCGAAGACCGCCTTCATCGCGGTGGACTTGCCCGCGCCGTTCGGTCCCACGATGACGGCGATTTCGCCCTTTTCGACTGCAACCGTGCAGTCATGCAAGATATCGACCGGGCCGTATCCGCCGGTCATCCCGTCCCCAATCAGGAAGCTCATCCAGAGGCCCCCACCTTTGCCTTGTTCTTCAATCCGGTGCCGAGGTATGCCTCGATCACCGCCTCGTTCTCCATGATATGCGCGGCCGAACCCTCTGCCAGCACGCGCCCCTCGGCCATGACGATCACCGGGTCGCACAGGCGCGCGATGAAATCCATGTCGTGCTCGATCACGCAGAAGGTATAGCCGCGCTCCTTGTTGAGCCGAACGATCGCGTCGCCAATGGTGTTGAGAAGCGTGCGGTTGACGCCGGCGCCGACCTCGTCGAGGAAGACGATCTTGGCATCGACCATCATCGTGCGGCCAAGCTCCAGAAGCTTCTTCTGCCCGCCCGAGATCTGGCTGGCCTTCTGGTCGGCGAGATGGCTGATGGTCAGGAATTCGAGCACTTCGTCAGCCTTGCGCGCCAGCTCGCGTTCTTCCTGCACGATGGCGCCGCGGCGGAACCATGCGTTCCACAGCGTCTCGCCCATCTGCGCGGGCGGCACCATCATCAGGTTCTCGCGCACCGTCATCGAGCCGAATTCATGCGCGATCTGGAAGGTGCGCAGCAGGCCCTTGGCGAACAATTCGTGCGGACTGAGCCCGGTGATGTCCTCGCCGTCCATCACGACGCGGCCCGAGGTGGGGGGTAATCGCCCGGCGATGACGTTGAAAAGCGTGGTCTTTCCCGCGCCGTTGGGTCCGATCAACCCGGTGATCGACCCGTTTCCGATTTCGAGCGATGCCCCGTCGACGGCATGGAAACCGCCGAAATGCTTGTGCAGATTCTCGACGACGATCATCTGTATTCTCCCCAAACCCGCCGTTGCGGCGTCTTGTTGCGCCATCGCGGGTGTTTACTATGACAACGGCCCGGTGAAGACCGGGCCGCTGCATTATGCGCTCTTTACGCCATGATCAATCGTAGTAATCCGTGACCTGCTTGCCATTCTTGATGGTGTAGATCCGGTAGTTGCCGGCGCTTTCGCCGGGGCCGATCAGGGTCACCGCCGAGGCGCCGACGTAATCGATCGGCTTGCCGGAAGCCAGAAGCTTCAGGCCCTTGGCGAGCTGGCCGGGATAGATCTTGGTGCCGGGGCCGTTGGCGACCGACATCACCTTGTCCTTGAAGACGGTCGATTTCGGGGATTTCGCCGCCTGCATCGCCAGCATGATCAACGCCGCCGCGTCATAGCTTTCGGCGGTGAAGGAGGAGGTGCCGTCGAAGCCGTGCTTCTTCGCCATCGCGACGAATTCCTTGGCGCCGGGGCTGTCGGTGCCGGGCACGTCGCCGAACGAGCCGTTGAGCGGCGCGCCGATCGCCTTGATCAGGCTGTCGCCATACATGCCGTCGGGCAGGTAGAACTTCGAGAAGGCGCCCGAATCGAGCGAGGCCTGGATGATCCCCTTGCCGCCCTGGTCGACATAGCCCGCGACGACCAGAAGCTGACCGCCGGCCGAGGCGAGCGAGGCGACTTCGGCCGAATAGTCGGCCTTGCCGTCCTCGTGCGGGACCGAGATGGTGACCTTGCCGCCGTCTTTTTCATAGGCGGCCTTGAACGCGTCGGCGAGGCCCTTGCCGTAGTCGTTGTTGGTATAGGTCAGGGCGACGGTCTTGATGCCGCGCTTCATGATCACCTTCGCCATCACCTGGCCCTGGCGGGCATCCGACGGCGCGGTGCGGAAGAACAGCCCGTCGTCGGGCGCGGTCGACAGGGCCGGCGAGGTCGCCGAGGGCGAGATCATGACGATGCCGTTCGGGCGCGCGACCGATTGCAGCACGGCCCCGGTGACACCCGAGCAGTCGGCGCCGACGATGGCCGCGACATGTTCCGAGGTCACCAGCCGTTCTGCCGAGGCCGTCGCCGCGGCGGAATCGGTGCAGGTCGAATCGCCGCGTACCGCCTTCACCGTCGCACCGCCAAGCAGGTCATGCGAGGCGTTGACTTCGTTGATCGCCATTTCGGCGGCCGAGGCCATCGCGGGGGTCACGGATTCGAGCGGCCCGGTGAAGCCCAGCAGAATGCCGATCTTGATCGTCTGGGCCGAGGCGGAACCCGCGAACAATGCGGCAGCCGCCGTGGCCATCAGCAGTTTTTTCATTCTAAACTCCCATGTTGGATCGAAACCCGCCGTTAGCGTAGTTTGGCCGGCGACAAAAGGGAAGCCATTCGGGCGCGCTTTCGTCGCCGGCGCGGATCACGGAAGATTGATGCGGCGTGCCTCCGGTCGCGCGCCGGCGGGGGCGCTGCCCCCGCGCCCCCGGGATATTTTCGAACGAAAGATGGGACATGGCGACGAAGATGGGCGATCGCGTCGACGGAGGGGTTGGCGGCGGATCCGTGACGGAGGTCCGGGCGCGGCTGCAAGCGGGCCGGTGATGTAGGGGCCGGCTGCCGGCGCCACGAGGCCGGGGACGCGGAGGGTCCGCCGCTGGCGCCGGTCGCCGTGAGCGGATCATCGGAGGTGCAGTCCGGGCAGGACGGGGCTTGGGCAGGGAGTGGCGGGGCAGGTCCTGGCTGGGCGTGGCGGGGCGCGTGCAGGCGTGACTAGCGTGCGCGCGGATCGTCGTGCGGATCGAGCGGACGCAGGCGCGTGGCGGTTGGCGCGTGGCGGTTGGCATGCCGGGCGCGCGAGGCGGTTAGGGCAGGGGGCCGTCGCGCAGTGCGTAGAAGGCATAGCTGAGCGGCAATACCCGGCGTCGCAGGGCCGCCAGGGGAAAGCGCGGCGGCGGCTTGCGCATCAGGGCCGGGATGCGCGTGCCACCCCCGGCCAGCAGCGCGGCCGCCTTGCGCCCGGCCAGCGACGCCGCCGCAACGCCGTTCCCGTGCCAGCCGAAGGCCGCGAACAGCCCCGGCGCGCCCGGGACCGGCCCCAGATAGGGCGCGCCCGATCGCGTGATGCACAGCAATCCCGACCAGTGGCGTTCGGCGGCGATCTCCGTCCAGGCCGGAAACAGCCGCGCGAAGTGGCGCCGCAACCGGGCGAGATTCGCCGCCTCGGCGGCCGGTCCGGCACTGGTGCCGCCGCGCATGCCGAACAGGAACCGCCCGTCGGGCAGGTGGCGGAAATAGTGGATCAACCGCCGTGAATCGTAGCTCATGACGGGTGAGGTGAAGCCCTGTGCGCGGCGCTCGTCCTCGGCCAGCGGACGGGTCACGAGCGCGGCGGAAAAGACCGGAAGCAGCCGTCCCGCGAACCAGTCGGGCACGGTCTCGGCCGAATAGCCGTTGGTGGCGACCAGCACCCGGCGCGCGGTGACGCGGCCCTCGGGGGTGACCAGCCGCCAGCCGCCGGCCTCGGGGGCGATGCTCAGCACCGGGCTGGAGCCGAACACCAGCGCGCCATGGCGGACGGCCTGCCGGGCCAGCCCCTCGGCATAGGTCAGCGGCTGGATGCCGAAGCCCTTGGGTACCATCAGCGCGCCGTGAAAGCCTGGCCCCGCGAGGCCGCGTTCGGCCAGCGCCCCCGGAGCGATCGCCTCGGCGCTTTCGCCGTAAAGACTTTCGCGCGCGCGGGCTTCCTCGATCAGCCGGGCAAAGGCCGCCGGCGAATGGGCCAGGCAGATCTCGCCCTCGGGGCCCTGTCGGGCGGGGATGGCGAAACCGTCCAGAAGCTCGGCCACCCATTCCACGGCCTCGTGCTGAAAATCGCGGAAATCGCGCGCGCCCTGCACCCCCACCTGGGCCACGATCGCCCGATCGTCGAGCCGCGCGCCGCCCAGGCAGCAGAAGCCGCCATTGCGCCCCGAGGCGCCCCATCCGGGCTGACCGGCCTCGAGCACGGCCACCTCGACGCCATGGCGGCGCGCCAGCTCCAGCGCGGCGTTGAGCCCGGCATAGCCACCGCCGATCACCGCCGCCTCGACCGTGATCGCGCCCGACAGCGCGGGGCGGGGTTCCGGCGGCAGGCGGTGGTCGGCGCGCCAGTGGCTGTCCGGCCAGCTGCCGGTATCATAGGCGGCCGGTGCATGCAGGCGGCGAGGGGGCGCGGGCTCGGCCAAGGCGGGCTCCGGTCTCGGTGGTCGGGTTGCGCTGGTCTTCGGCGCATCCTCGGCTAGACTGCGGTGGTTCGCAACGGTCAAATCGGCCGTGGCGCGCGCGGCAGTGCGGCAGTGTAGCAGTGCGGCAGTGCGGCAGGATTGCGGTGGATGCCGATGCTGGCGCGGTGTCCGAACTGACAGCGGAAAGGGGATGCACATGGCGCTGGAGGATGCGCAACACGAGATCGACCGGGCCTTCACCGCCGCCGGGTCACGCGGGCTGGCCTTCGAGAATGCCTTTGCCGGCGCCACCAGCTTTCTGCGGCGCCGCTACAGCAAGGACCTCACCGGGGTCTATCTGGCGATTACCGGCGTGCCTTTCGATCAGGCGGTGACGCATCGTCCGGGCTGCCGGTTCGGCCCGCGCGCGATTCGCGAGGCCAGCAGCCTGCAACCCTTCGACCCGCCCTTCGACTGGGGGATCAGCCCGCTGGAGAGCCTCGACATCGTCGATTACGGCGATCTCGCATTCGACTACGCCAAGCCGCAGGCCTTTCCCGCCGCGCTCGAGGCGCATGTCGCGGGGATCCTCGACGCCGGTGCTGCCTGTATCGCGCTGGGCGGCGATCATTCGATCAGCCTGCCGATCCTGCGCGCCCATGCCGCGCGCGTCGGGCCCGTGAGCCTGCTGCAATTCGACGCCCACAGCGACACATGGCGCGACGACGATCCCGATCGGATCGATCACGGCACGATGTTCTACAAGGCGGTGAAAGAGGGGCTGGTGGACCCGGCGCGGTCGGTCCAGGTGGGGATCCGCACCCATAACGACGATTTCATGGGCTTCGAGGTCATC
>JASBUM010000056.1 GCA_030147905.1 Acidimangrovimonas sp. | reverse complement strand
AGGTTCAGGCCGGCTCGAACCGGATGGCGCGGCGCAGGAATTGCGTCGCCCGGTCGGAGACCACCGCCGGATCGCCGCTGGTCAGGAAGCGTGCGTGCTGGCCTGCACCCATGAATTCGGGGCGACGGCCGAGATAGTCGGCCAGGCTTTCGGCCACCAGGTCGGCCTGCGAGAAGACCCGCACATCGGGGCCGAGCGCGGCCTGGAAGACATCGTGAAGCAGCGGATAATGCGTACAGCCCAGCACCGCCGCCTGGGGTACCGGCATCCGGCGCTTCAGCGCCTCGACATGGCTGCGCACCAGCGCCTCGGCCAGGATCGCGTCGCCGGCCTCGATCGCGTCGACGAGACCACCGCAGGGCTGCGCCTCGACGTCGACGCCGATCGCGCGAAAGGCCAGTTCACGCTGAAAGGCGCGGCTGGCCACGGTGGCCGGGGTGGCAAACAGGGCCACATGTTTCACCGCCACCTCGCGCGGGGGGGAATTGTCACCCCATTGCCGTTCGGTCAGCGCCTCGATCAGCGGCACGAAGACCCCCAGCACGCGCTTTTCGGCGGGCACCCAGTTTTCCTGCATGCGCCGGAGCGCCGCCGCCGAGGCGGTGTTGCAGGCCAGGATCACCAGATCACAGCCCTCGGCCCACAGCCGCTCGACCGCGGCGCAGGTCAGGTGATAGATGTCGTCGGGCGTTCGCACGCCATAGGGCGCGTTGGCGCTGTCACCCATATAGACGAGCGGCAGGTCCGGCAGCCGCCGCGCCACCGCATCAAGCACCGTCAGGCCGCCCAGCCCGCTGTCGAATATTCCTACTGCCACGCCCTGCCCCGTCTTTTTTTCGGCCCCCGCGGCACCGCCCTTGTGGCCAGCGCCCCTTCTGCCGTCTTGCGTCTCTCTGCCCCGCGCGCCGCGTTCACCCGCCGCGCGCCGTCGCAACCGGCGGGTCTGCCGGCCTGCCCAACACCCGGCCTGCCCAACACCAGGCCCGACCGTCACGCGGCCAGACTATCACCCGGCCAGACTATCACCCGGTTTGCCGGGAGTCCTCAAAATCATAGCCGTAATCACGGGCCGGCACCGGCCGGCCTGAAAGCGCGTAGGTCTCATGGCGGAGAAAATCCATCATCGCGCGCGGATCGCCGCGGAACCGCGCAAGCTCCGCCGCGGCGATCGGCCGTCCAAGCGCCACGCGCACATGGCCGTCGATCCGGGCACGGAATTCCTTGATCAGAAGGGCAAGGCGAAGGGTCGGATGCAGGTGGCTGACCAACTGGAACAGGCGGCTGTTGTGGCCCTCGAAGAAAACCGGCACCACCGTGGCGCCCGAACGCGCGATCATCTTGGCGGTGAACTGGCGCCAGCCGGGGTCGAGCGGCCTGCCGAAGGGCCGCGCGGCGGTCGAAACGGTCCCGCCCGGAAAGACCCCGACCGCGCCCCCTTGCGCCAGATAATCGAGCGCGCGCGCGCGGGTCTCGAGGTTGAGCTTCAACGCGGCCTTGTCGGTGCCGAAATCGATCGGCAGCACGACCTCGTCAAGCTCGCGCGCACGCCGGAAGACCGAATTGGCGAGAATGCGGAAATCACCACGGGCGCGATCCAGAAGATGGCCCATCATCAGCCCGTCAAGGATGCCGAAGGGATGATTGGCGATGACCACCAGCGGCCCGTTGGCCGGAATGTCCGCAAGGCTGCCCGCGGTCAGCTCCAGCGAAAGCCCGTAACGGCGGCACATCACCTGCCAGAAGCTCGAGCCGGTGGCGATTTCGCGTTCATAGCCCCGCGCGCGCCGGATCAGTCCCAGCCGGCCGGTCGAATTCTCGATTGCCCGGATCACCAGCCGGCCGCCCCGCGTCTCGGCCGCCGATGCGTAGGAAATCTCGCGCGCCACACGCGCCCCGTCCCCGCCCTGTCGTGCCACGATACCCTCGCTGATCGTCGCCGCGGCCCCGTCCGCCGCGGCCATCCCATAGCCGGCTTCGGCCATTCTGGCCAGTGCGTATGACAGGCCCGCGACAGAAGTGATCGGCCCGGCCGGGGGCGCGAAGCGGGCCAACCGCAAAGCGGGCGATGGCGCCGGGAGAAAACCGCGCAAGCAAAGGTGGGCGACGCAAAGGCGGGCGCCGCAGCGGCTGCATGTGGCGCGCGCCGGGGCGGGGCAACCGGCACGGCGCATTCACGGCCTTCCCTCGCCGCCCCCCCCCGGGCTTGCCGGCCCTACTCGGCCGCGCGCGCCGCCTCGACCGGGGCGAGCGGGGCACGAAGGGCTTCGCGCAGCTTTGCCCGCCGCTGGGCGGCCTTTTCGGCGCTGGCCGTCTTCACCGGACCGAAGCCCCGGATCTGCAACGGCAATTCCGCCAGCGCCACGGCCAGATCGATGCGATCTGCGGGCGGCGGATCGTCAAGCAGGGCCGTCATGTCGGATTCATATTCGCGGATCAGCGCACGCTCCATCTTCCGTTCGGCCGAATGCCCGAAGGGATCGAGCGGCGTGCCGCGCAGCGGCTTCATCGCCGCAAGCAGCCGGTAAAGCCGCATGACACCGGGGCCGAAGGCGCGTTTGACGGGGCGGCCGTCGGGGCCGTTCCTGGACAGGATCGGCGGCGCGAGATGGAAGGTCATGCGGAAATCGCCGTCGAATTCCGCCCGCGCCCGCGCCTCGGTCTCCAGATGCAGCCGCGCGACCTCGTATTCGTCCTTGTAGCTGAGAAGCTTGTGATAGCCGAGCGCGACCGCCTCGCGCAATTTCGGATCGTCGAAACGATCGACCAGCTTGCGGTAGCGCGCGGCCAGTCGCCGCGATTGATAGCGGGTCAGATGATCGGCGCGGAAGGCGATCCGCTCATCGAGCGTCCTGGGCTTCGCGACCACGTTGGAGGCGGCGACGACCTCGGCGGCCTCCTCGGGGTGCAGGACCGCCCATCGGCCCAGCTCGAAGGCGCGCTTGTTGCCCTCGACCGCGGCCTTGTTCAGCTCGATCGCGCGCAGGATCGCATCATGGCCGACCGGGATCAGCCCGCGCTGCCACGCGGCGCCGAAGATCATCATGTTGGAATAGATCGAATCGCCCAGAAGCGCGCGCGCAAGCTCGCTGGCGTCAAACAGCGCCAGCCGATCCTTGAGCCGCGCCTCGAGCGCGAGTTCGAGCCGCTCGACCGGGATCTTGAATTCGGTGTTGCGGGTGAATTCGCCGGTGATGATCTGATGCGAGTTGACCACCGCGCCGGTGCGCCCCGAGGTCATCAGCCCCAGCGTCTTCGCCCCGGCGGTGACCACCAGATCGCCGCCGATGACGGCATCGGCCTCGCCCACCGCGACCCGCACGGCCGAGATATCCTCGGGCCGTTCGGCGAGGCGGCAATGGATGTGAACCGCGCCGCCCTTCTGCGCCAGCCCGGCCATTTCCATCATCCCCGCGCCCTTGCCGTCGACATGCGCGGCCATGGCCAGGATCGCGCCGACCGTGACCACGCCGGTGCCGCCGACGCCGGTGATGACGACATTATGGGTGCCGTGGATGGCCGGCAATTGCGGCTGCGGCAGATCGGGCAGGTCGATCTCCTGCGTCGCGGATTTGCGGATCCTGGCCCCTTCGAGGGTGACGAAGGACGGGCAAAACCCCTTGAGGCAAGAAAAGTCCTTGTTGCACGAACTTTGGTCGATGGCCCGCTTGCGGCCCAGTTCGGTCTCGACCGGGACGATCGAGACGCAATTGCTCTGCACCCCGCAATCGCCGCAGCCCTCGCAGACATCGGTGTTGATGAAGACCCGCTTGTCGGGATCGGGAAATTGCCCGCGCTTGCGCCGGCGGCGTTTCTCGGCGGCACAGGTCTGGACGTAAACTATGGCCGATACGCCCTTGATCTTGCCGAACTTCTCCTGAATCGGCATGAGGTTCGCCCGCTCGTGCATCTCGATACCCTTGGGAAAGCGGGCGGGGTCGATCTCTTCCTTCTCGTCATAGACCACGGCGATATGACGCACACCCATGGCCTGGATCTCGCGGGCGATCTGATCGGCGGTCAACCCGCCCTCGTTTCTCTGC
>JASBUM010000026.1 GCA_030147905.1 Acidimangrovimonas sp. | reverse complement strand
CGGCGCGGGACAGATCGGCGGCACGCTCGCTCATCTCGCCGCGATCAAGGAACTCGGCGACGTCGTGCTGTTCGACATTGCCGAAGGCACGCCGCAGGGCAAGGCGCTCGATATCGCCGAATCCGGCCCCGTCGAGGGTTTTGACGTCGCGCTCAGGGGCACCAACGATTATGCCGATATCGCGGGCGCCGATGTCTGCATCGTCACCGCCGGCGTGCCGCGCAAGCCGGGGATGAGCCGCGACGACCTGCTGGGCATCAACCTCAAGGTCATGAAATCCGTGGGCGAAGGGCTGAAGGCCCACGCGCCCGACGCCTTCGTCATCTGCATCACCAACCCGCTCGACGCCATGGTCTGGGCCTTGCGCGAATTCTCGGGCCTGCCGCACAACATGGTGGTGGGCATGGCCGGGGTGCTCGACTCGGCCCGCTTCCGTCATTTCCTCAGCCTCGAATTCAATGTCTCGATGCGCGACGTCTCGGCCTTCGTTCTCGGCGGCCACGGCGACACGATGGTGCCCCTGGTGCGCTATTCGACCGTGGGTGGCATTCCCCTTCCCGACCTGGTCGAGATGGGCTGGACCAGCCAGGACAAGCTTGACGCGATCGTCCAGCGCACCCGCGACGGCGGCGCCGAGATCGTCGGCCTGCTCAAGACCGGCTCGGCCTTCTACGCGCCGGCCACCAGCGCCATCGAGATGGCCGAGGCCTTCCTCAAGGACCAGAAGCGCGTCCTGCCCTGCGCCACCTATGTCGATGGCGCGCTGGGCTTGAACGGGCTTTACGTTGGCGCACCGACGGTGATCGGCGCCGGCGGCGTGGAGCGGGTGATCGACATCCGCCTCGACCGCGACGAACAGGCGATGTTCCAGAAATCGGTCGACGCCGTCAAAGGTCTCGTGGCCGCCTGCAAGTCGATCGACCCGGCACTGGGCTGATCGCCCGCGACCGGCGGCGCGCCGCGGAAGGAACCGTGCAGCGCGCCCCGGCCACAACGCCCTGCGCCTGCGGCCGCATCGCCGGCCGCGCGCGCGCCCCCCGCGTTTCGTCGTGCAGCGCGCGCCCCCCGCGCATCGCCGGCCGCCCCCCCAGCGCTTCGCCGTGCAGCGCGCTTCGTCGTGCGGCGCCCGGTGATCCGTTGCCCCGCACCCGCCCGACAGGCGTTCGGACGGGTCGCGACATCGCCGCCCGGCAACGTGCGTCAGGGCATCCCGGACGCGGAGCGGGCGAAACGAATCACCTTCGGCAGATCTCGGAAGTTTTGTGATCACAGCCTGAAATTGTGTGATCACAAAAGTGGCCAAAAACGCAAATTCCCCCGATTTCGCGCGGAATTGCGTTTATGCCTTGTTCAAACTGTGCGAATAGCCTGCCCGAATTCCTCAGTGACGGGACAGGTTCATGAACATCCATGAATATCAGGCGAAGGCACTTCTTCGCAGCTATGGCGCACCGGTGTCCGACGGCCGCGTGGTTCTGCGCGCCGATGAGGCGAAAACCGCGGCCGGCGCGCTTGAGGGCCCGCTTTGGGTGGTCAAGGCGCAGATCCACGCCGGCGGCCGTGGCAAGGGCCATTTCAAGGAGGCCGAAGCCGGCGAGAAGGGCGGCGTGCGCCTGGCCAGATCCGTCGAGGAAGCCGCCGAAATGGCGCATCAGATGCTGGGCCGCACCCTGGTCACCCACCAGACCGGACCGGTCGGCAAGCAGGTCAACCGGATCTATATCGAGGATGGCTCGGACATCGAGCGTGAACTTTATCTCGCGCTCCTGATCGATCGCAAGACAAGCCGCGTCTCGGTGGTCTGCTCGACCGAGGGCGGCATGGACATCGAGACCGTCGCGGCCGAGACGCCCGAGAAGATCCTGTCCTTCTCGATCGACCCGGCGACGGGTCTGCAAAGCTTCCACGGCCGCCGCGTCGCCTTCGCGCTTGGCCTGACCGGCAAGCAGGTCGGCAAATGCGTCGATCTGCTGAACAAGCTCTATCGCCTCTTCATCGAGAAGGATGCCGAGATGATCGAGGTCAACCCGCTGATCCTGACGCCGGCGGGCGATCTCAAATGCCTCGACGCCAAGATGGGTTTCGACGGCAATGCCGTCTTCCGCCACGCCGACATCGCACAACTGCGCGACGAGACCGAGGAAGATCCCAAGGAACTCGCCGCCTCGAAATTCGACCTCAACTACATTGCGCTCGACGGTGAGATCGGTTGCATGGTCAACGGTGCCGGGCTCGCCATGGCGACGATGGACATCATCAAGCTCTACGGCGCCGAGCCGGCCAATTTCCTCGACGTCGGTGGTGGCGCCACCAAGGAGAAGGTGACCGAAGCGTTCAAGATCATCACCTCCGACCCGAACGTGAAGGGGATCCTGGTGAACATATTCGGCGGCATCATGCGCTGCGACGTGATCGCCGAGGGCGTGATCGCCGCCGTCCGCGAGGTCGGGCTGCAAGTGCCGCTGGTGGTCCGGCTCGAAGGCACCAATGTCGAACTGGGCAAGGAGATCATCGCCAGTTCGGGCCTCAACGTCATCGCCGCCGACGATCTTTCCGACGCGGCGCGCAAGATCGTCAAGGCAGTCAAGGGCTGATCCGATGGCACTTGTCGTCGCAAAGGAAACGACTGGTTCCGGATCGGCGACGATCGCCGCGGATTCGCGTGCATTCCGTCACGAATCGAGCAAATCGCGTCAAATGGACGTTCACAGAACGGGAAAGCCGGCTATCATCCGCAAGCGCCGAAGCCGAAGCGGAGTGGCCGACCAGCCGCATGGGTCAAGGGTTCGGATTCCGGCGCCGCGCGACGCCAATTGCAGGAGTTCATCGGATGAGCATTCCCTTCCCGTCCCTGAAGGTCATGGCGACCGGCGCCTGTGTGGTGCTGACCGGTTGCGGGCAGATGACGCCCGAGCACGGCGATGCCGCCGATGCCTGCCGCAATCTCGGGGCGCTCGAGCAGCAATACATGCAGGGCACGCCATCCGAACCCGCGCGCTGCGGCCCGCAGGTCGAGGCGCCCTGGAAGCCGGGCGAACTGCCCGACGGCACGATGGCCAAATAGGCCGCAGCGGGCCGGCAAGGGGGGCGGCACCGCGCCCCTCGACCACATCCAAAAGGCGGCCGCGCAGCATGCGGCCGAAGCCGTGTGCCCCGCGCCACGGCCTTTTCTTCACGCAAAACTAGATCGGACAGACCAGAATGGCCGTACTCGCCAACGAAAACACCCGCGTCATCTGCCAGGGCTTCACCGGCTCGCAGGGCACGTTCCATTCCGAACAGGCCATTGCGTACGGCACCAAGATGGTCGGCGGCGTGACACCGGGCAAGGGCGGCACTGAACATCTCGGCCTGCCGGTCTTCAACTCGGTCCACGAAGCCCGGGCGAGGACCGACGCCAATGCCAGCGTGATCTACGTGCCGCCACCCTTCGCCGCGGATTCCATCCTTGAGGCGATCGACGCCGAGATGGAGCTTATCGTCTGCATCACCGAGGGTATCCCGGTGCTCGACATGATGCGGGTGAAACGCGCGCTCGAAGGTTCGCGCTCGCGCCTGATCGGGCCCAACTGCCCCGGCGTCATCACCCCCGACGCCTGCAAGATCGGCATCATGCCGGGCCATATCCACAAACGCGGATCGGTCGGCGTGGTGTCGCGTTCGGGCACGCTGACCTATGAGGCGGTGAAACAGACCAGCGACCTCGGCCTTGGCCAATCCACTGCGGTGGGCATCGGCGGCGACCCGATCAAGGGCACCGAACACATAGATGTGCTGGAGATGTTCCTGGCCGATCCCGAGACCCAATCCATCATCATGATCGGCGAGATCGGCGGCACCGCGGAAGAGGAAGCCGCGGAATTTCTCGCCGACGAGCGCAAGAAGGGCCGCTGGAAGCCCACCGCCGGCTTCATCGCCGGCCGCACCGCGCCGAAAGGGCGTCGGATGGGCCATGCCGGCGCCATCGTCGCGGGTGGCAAGGGCGATGCAGAATCGAAGATCGAAGCCATGAAGGCGGCGGGAATCGTCGTCGCCGACAGCCCGGCCGGACTTGGCCAGGCGGTTCAGGAAGCGATCGGCAAGTAACCCCCGCGGGCGCCCGGATGGCCGGGCGCCGGCATTCACGTTCAGGTGCAGCCATGACCGAGCAATCCCCCAACCAACAGTTCCACGCCCTCGCCTTTCTCGACGGGGCCAACGCGGGCTATATCGACCAGCTTCAGGCGCGCTATGCCACGGACCCCGATTCGGTCGATGCCGCCTGGGCGGAATTCTTCCGCAGTCTGGGCGACGGCGATGTGGCCGCCAAGGCGCAGGCCGGCGGGCCGAGCTGGGCGCGGCGCGACTGGCCGCCGGTGGCCGGCGACGAACTGACCGCCGCGCTCACGGGCGAGTGGCCCGAAACCGGCGG
>JASBUM010000020.1 GCA_030147905.1 Acidimangrovimonas sp. | reverse complement strand
GAAACCCACGACCTGACGGCCGCGCTCTACGATCCCTACGACGGGGACATAGACCCCGCCCAGTTGACCCAGGCTCTGGCCAAGGGGGCGCGCGACCTCGGGGCCCGGATCGAACGGTTCTGTCCCGCGACCGGGGCGCGGCGCGAGGGCGACGAATGGGTCATCGCGACACCGAAGGGGGAAATCCGCTGCGAGCATGTCGTCAATGCGGCGGGCTATTACGCGCGCGAGGTCGGCAAATGGTTCGGACGCGATCTGCCGATGGTGGTGATGAGCCATCAGTACATGCTCTTCGACACGGTTCCGGAACTGGAGGCATGGTCGCGCGAGGCCGGGCGCAAGCTGCCCCTGCTGCGCGATGTCGACAGTTCCTACTACCTGCGGCAGGAGAAGTTCGGCTTCAACCTCGGCCCCTATGAGCGCAATTGCAGGGCCCACTGGATCACCGCCGACGACCCCTTCCCCGAGGATTTCAGCTTTCAGCTCTATCCCGACGATCTCGACCGGCTGGAATGGCATATCGAGGATGTCATGGCGCGGGTGCCGCTGATCGCCGGGGCGAGCCTGACGCGCAACATCAACGGGCCGATACCCTACACGCCCGACGGCAACCCGCTGATCGGGCCGATGCCGGGCGTGCCCAATGCGTTCGAGGCCTGCGTCTTCACCTTCGGCATCTGCCAGGCGGGCGGGGCGGGCAAGGTGCTGGCCGAATGGATCACCGAAGGGGCCACCGAATGGGACATGTGGTCGTGCGATCCGCGCCGCTTCACCGGCTTCGAGGACGAAACCTATGCCATCGCCAAGGGCAAGGAGGTGTACGGCCACGAATATGCGATGCACTTTCCGCATCACTTCTGGCCCGCCGGACGCGACCGCAAGCAAAGCCCAGTACACGACCGGCTCGCCGCGCTCGGGGCGCAGTTCGGGCCCTACAACGGCTGGGAACGTGCCGCGTGGTTCGCCCGCCCGGGCGATGACACGACCGAGGCCGCCACCCGTACATGGCGGCGCGACGGGCCGTGGTTCGAGGCCGTGCGCGCCGAATGCGAGGCGGTGCGCGACCGGGTCGGGATCCTCGACCTGCCCGGGTTCTCGCGGTTCCACCTGTCGGGCGCGGGCGCGGGCGGGTGGCTTTCGCGCCAGATCACCGGGCGCGTGCCGCGGGAGGGGCGCGTGGGCCTTGGCTATTTCTCCGACGAGAAGGGCCGGACGACCACCGAGATGTCGATCGTGCGCCTCGGGCCGGACGAATTCTGGCTGATCACCGCAGCTGCCGCCCAACTGCATGATTTCGAATGGCTGCGCGCCCATCTCGACCCGGGGCTGATCCTGCGCGACGAAACCGCCGAATGGTCAACGCAGATCGTGACCGGACCGCTTTCGCGCGACCTGCTGGACGGCATCGCCCGGGCCGATCTGTCGCAGCCGTGGCTGAGCTGGCAGGAGGCCCGGATCGCCGATGCGCCGGTGCGGCTCCTGCGGGTCAGCTTCGCCGGCGAACTGGGCTGGGAG
>JASBUM010000007.1 GCA_030147905.1 Acidimangrovimonas sp. | reverse complement strand
TCAGGTCGACGCGGACGGCGCCACCTGCCGCACCAAGGCCGACGCGCCCGAGATCGACGGCAACCTGTTCATGGACGAGGGTTTTGAAGGCCTCGCCCCCGGGGATATCGTCACCGTCGAGGTCGACGAGGCGGGCGAATATGACCTTTGGGGCAAGCGGGACTGAGACCCGCGCAATTCTACGTGATTGCCCTGTCACCGGCTTTCCGCCCCCTCAGCGACGACCTAGGATTTCCGTGGCGCGTTTTGGCGCCCACGGAGATCGAAATGTTCGAAGGCCTGAGTCTGGCCCATGTGCTGGTGGTCGGCGTCGCGGTCCTGGTCCTGTTTGGACGCGGGAAGGTCAGTTCGATGATGGGCGAAGTTGGTCGCGGCATCACCGCGTTCCGCAAGGGCATGATCGCCGAGCCCGAGGAAGCGCAGAAGCCGCCGATCGAGAAGAGCTGAGCCTGACGCCACCTGCCGAACCAGGTTCGGCGCGCACGAGAACGACCGCAACCTGCTAACAGACGCAGGCTTTGAAGGCCTCACGCCCGGTGATATCGTGACCGTCGAGGTAGACGAGGCGGGCGAATATGACCTTTGGGGCAAGCGGGTCGAGGTTCAGGCGGCTAAGGTTGCTGCGCAACTTCGGCTTTGGCGTGTGGGTTGGCGCCATCGCCGCCGGCGTGTTGGGCATCACGCTCGACGCGCGGTTTTCCGTCTTTGTCAATCACCGGATCGGCGCGGTTGTCGGCGCATTGATCGCCCTGTTTGTCGGTGCGCTGGCGCTGGGCGGCACGCTGGCCGTTATCGACAATCAAAACGAAATCGAAGTGGCGCGGCGCAACAACCGTTTGGCGGCCGAACGCGCATGCCTGCCGATGGCGCTTTCGGAATTGGGGCAAATCAGCCGGAACCGGGTCGAATACGCGATTTTCGGAGATCAGGGCGGCGGTTTCGAAAAGGCGCCCTGGCGCGCCACGCCCGAAACGATCGAGATCCTGAAAGCCTGCATCGAATTCACCGCGGACAACAAGGATCCGACGGTGCGGGAGGCACATCGCAAACTTATAGATCTGATGGGCTTCTATCAGATCGTTGTCGCGCGCGCGGACGGGCGGCGCTGGGAAAGCCGGATCGAGGACAGCGAATATAGCGAGTTTCGTCAACGCGCGGACGCTATCACCGAGTGGGCCGCGTTCCAATGGCTGGTGGAGGCGCTATTCTACTTCGCCAGAGCGCTCACCAGCAAAGAAGTTGAAAGCCGGCCACACCTGTCGTTCCAAGATTGGCTAACTGAATATCGCGTAGATGGAACGACCATTGCCACCAAGTTACGGGGTGATCACCACGTGCCGGAGGATCCCGCAGCGTATTTTCGCACGTTTTAGAACCCTGCATAGAACCCTGCACCGGCCCCCTAGCCCGCCGGCGCCCAGATCACCTCGGACAGCCGGGGCGCGCCGGTCGCCAGCATCACAAGCCGGTCGAAGCCCAGCGCGATGCCGCTTGCCGCCGGCATGGCATCGAGCGCGGCAAGGAAATCCTCGTCGATCGGATAACGCTCGCCATAGAGGCGTTCCTTCTCGTCCATCTCGGCCTCGAACCGGCGGCGCTGTTCGGCCGGATCGGTCAGCTCGCCGAAGCCGTTGGCCAGCTCGACCCCGCAGGCATAAAGCTCGAACCGTTCCGACAGGCGCGGATCGTCGGGCGCGCGGCGCGCCAGCGCAGCCTCGATCGCCGGGTAACGGTCGAGGATGGTCGCCCGGCCATGACCCAGCGCCGGTTCGATCCGCGCGACCAGCACCCGGCTGAACATGTCCGACCAGCCGTCATCGTCCGCCGCCCGGATACCGGCCGCCGCCAGCGCATCGCGCATCGCCCGTGCCACCGGCCGCCCGGCATCGTCGAGCGTGGCCAAAAGATCGATCCCCACGTGGCGGGCAAAGGCATCGACGACCGACAGCCGCTCAGGCCGGGCGAAGGGATCGCATTCGACCTTGCCAAAGCGCAGCGGCGCACCGGCCGCGACGCTGTCAGCCGCAGCCGCCGCGCCCGGCACGTCGGCAGCGATCGCCGTCGCCGCATCCGCGCCCGCGGCCGCCCGCGCCGCAAGCCGCACGATCGTGGCGCAATCCGCCATCAGGTCGCCGTAACCGGCGCCGGCGCGATACCACTCCAGCATGGTGAATTCCGGCTCGTGCAATACCCCGCGCTCGCCGTTGCGCCAGACATGGGCGAAGGCGGCGATCCGGGTCTCGCCCGCCGCCAGCAGCTTCTTCCTCGCGAATTCGGGGCTGGTATGCAGATACAGCGGCCGCGCGCGGCCGTCCGTGTCGCGGCCGGTTGTGGCGAAGGCGTGCAGATGCGTCTCGTTGCCCGGGCTGACGACAAGCCCGGCCGGATCGACTTCGGTGAAGCCCT
>JASBUM010000692.1 GCA_030147905.1 Acidimangrovimonas sp. | reverse complement strand
CGATGCGGCGGCTTTCGTGCCGTTCGGTCCCCAGGACATAGAGCCCGCCGGCCTCAAGGACCTTCTGCTTCTCGGCGGCGGTCTCGGCCTCGATCCGGGCGCGCAACTCATCGGGGTTGGCGTCGGGATCGGCGGCCAGCGCCTCCATCACGCGCATGTCGACATTGCCGCCCAACTGGATGTCGGTGCCGCGCCCGGCCATGTTGGTCGCGATCGTCACCGCGCCCAAGGTCCCGGCATCGGCGACGATCTTCACCTCCTGTTCGTGCTGGCGGGCGTTGAGGACGTTATGCGCGACGCCCTCCTTCTTCAGCATGTCCGACAGGAATTCGGATTTCTCGATCGAGGTCGTCCCGACCAGAACCGGCTGTCCCTTGGCATGGGCCTCGCGGATCGATTCGACGATGCCGACGTATTTCTCTTGCGCCGTGCGGTAGACCTGGTCGTGATCGTCGATCCGGGCGATGGGGCGGTTGGTCGGCACCTCGACCACGCCCAGCTTGTAGATCTCGGCGAATTCCTCGGCCTCGGTCATGGCCGTGCCGGTCATGCCCGAAAGCTTTTCGTAGAGACGGAAGTAGTTCTGGAAGGTCACCGACGCGAGGGTCACGTTCTCGGGCTGGATATCGACATGTTCCTTTGCCTCGATCGCCTGGTGCAGGCCGTCGGACAGGCGCCGGCCGGCCATCATCCGGCCGGTGAATTCGTCGATCAGCATCACCTCGCCGTCGCGGACGATGTAATCCTTGTCGCGATGGAACAGCTTGTGGGCCCGCAGCGCCTGGGTGACATGGTGCACGATGGTGGTGGATTCGGGATCGTACAGCGATTGATCCTCGGGCAGCAGCCCCTCTTCGTGCAGGCGCTGCTCGATGAATTCGTTGCCGTCCTCGGTGAAGGTCACGTTGCGCTGCTTCTCGTCGAGGTCGTAGTGGTCCTCGGTGACCTCGGGAATGAACTTGTCGAGCGCGACGTAAAGATCGGACCGGTCCTGGCTCGGCCCCGAGATGATCAGCGGCGTGCGCGCCTCATCGATCAGGATCGAATCGACCTCGTCGACGATGGCGAAGAAATGGCGGCGCTGGCACATCTCCGAAAGTTCGGATTTCATGTTGTCGCGCAGATAGTCGAAGCCAAGCTCGTTGTTGGTGGCATAGGTGACGTCGGCGGCGTAGGCGGCGCGCTTTTCATCGTCTTCCTGGAACGGATAGACCACGCCGGTGGTCAGGCCGAGCTGGGCATAGACCTTGCCCATCCATTCGGCGTCGCGCTTGGCGAGGTAATCGTTCACGGTGACGATATGCACGCCCTTGCCGGTCAGCGCGTTGAGATAGGCCGGGAAGGTGGCGACGAGGGTCTTGCCCTCGCCGGTCTTCATCTCGGCGATATTGCCCTGATGCAGGAAGATCCCGCCCATAAGCTGGGTATCGAAGGCCCGCAGCCCCAGCGCGCGCCGCGCCCCTTCGCGGCAATTGGCGAAGGCTTCGGGCAGCAGCGCGTCAAGGCTTTCGCCGTTGGCGATGCGCTCCTTGAACTCGACCGTCTTGGCCTTGATGCCGTCGTCGTCGAGCGCCTGGAATTCCGGCTCCAGCGCGTTGACCTTTGCGACCAGCGGACGGACGGCCTTCACCTTGCGGTCGTTCGGCGTGCCAAAAGCCTTCTTGGCGATGTTTCCGAGCCCGATCATCTCTTCTCCGCAAGGTCGTTCCTGACAGGATCGTGTGAGGCTTTTGCTTGCCCGCCACCCCACCCTTGCCTAGAACGGCGCGGAAGGACCGGCAAGTTCTGCTCATACGTCGTCTGCGATGTAAGCGGCTGCCGGTAGAGTGTCAACGTCGCGAGACTGTCGCGGCCTTCGCAGGAGTTGCTTGAATGCCGAAATTGACGAAATTGTGCCTTGGGACCGCGCTGGCGCTGGGCCTGGCCGCACCGGTTATGGCCCAGACGGCGACGAAGCCGGCGGCCGATACCGCGACGGCCGCCAAGCCGGCGCCGACCGCCGACACGGTCGTCGCAACGGTGAACGGCACCAAGATCACGCTGGGCAATGTCATCGCGCTTCGCGATCAGCTTCCGCCCCAGTATCGCCAGCTCCCCGATCCGGTTCTGTTCAAGGGGATCGTCGACCAGCTGATCCAGCAGTCGCTGCTGGAGCAGTCGATGCAGGGCAAGATGACCAAGCAGGACAAGCTGGCGCTTGAAAACAGCCAGCGCGCCTTCGTCGCCGGCGTGGCCCTGAACGAGATCACCAAGTCCGCCGTCACCGACGCCGCGCTCAATGCCGCCTACAAGAAGCAATATGCCGACGTGAAGCCGGGCACCGAATATCACGCCGCGCATATCCTGGTCTCGACCAAGCAGGAGGCCGAGAAGATCAAGGCCCAGCTCGACAAGGGCGCGAGCTTTGCCAAGCTGGCCAAGCAGGACAGCAAGGACGGCTCGGCCGCGAACGGCGGGGATCTGGGCTGGTTCGGCAAGGGCATGATGGTCAAGCCCTTCGAGGATGCGGTGATGAAGCTGAAGCCCGGGCAGGTCTCCGACCCGGTGCAGACCCAGTTCGGCTGGCACATCATCAAGCTCGAAGGCACGCGCCCGGGCAAGGTGCCGACACTAGATCAGGTGCGCGGCAAGCTCGCCAAGGAAATCGAGCAAAAGGCCGTGACCGCGAAGATCGACGCGCTGACCAAGAACGCGAAGATCACCCGCGACACCTCGGGGATTGACCCGAAGGTCATGCGCGATCAGAAGTTGCTGCAGAACTGATCCGCTGACCGGGGGGCGCGATGGGCTACAAGAACAAGGCCGCGAAATGGAAGGCGGAGGCCAAGGCGTTGCGGGCGCGGCTGAAGAAGCTGCGCCGGCGCATCGCGGCCCATGACGCCGAAGCGGCCCCGCCCCCCCCGCAGACCGCGGCCCCCGCACCGACTGCGTCCAAGGCCAAGGGCCCGGTCTCGCCGCTCGCGCCCGCGGGCGGCTTTCCCGCGCTTCCGGCGGTCGGCGGGGTGGCCTTTGCCGCCGCGGCCGCCGGCGTGCGCTATCCCGGCCGGACCGACGTGATGCTTGTCGGGCTCGCGCCCGGGACAGCACTTGCCGGTGTCTTCACGCGGTCCAGCACGCGCGCGGCCTGCGTGATGGACTGTCAGGCCAAGCTTGCCGGCAATCCGGCATCCGAGGCCGGCGCCGCGATCATCGTCAATTCCGGCAATGCCAACGCCTTTACCGGCGCGGCCGGCCAGGCCTCGGTGGATCGCGTGACCCGGGGCGTGGCGGCCGCGCTGGATCTGCCGCATGAACGGGTCCTGTCCTGCTCCACCGGCGTCATCGGCGAGCCGCTCCCCGATGACCGTATCACCGCCCGGCTGGACGATCTGAAGGTGGCGTTGTCGGAAGAAGCGGCCGAAGCGGCAGCACGTGCGATCATGACGACCGACACCTTTCCCAAGGGCGCCTGGGCCGAGATCGAGGCCGACGGCGGTCCGATCCGCATCGTCGGGATCGCCAAGGGTTCGGGGATGATCGCGCCCGACATGGCGACGATGCTGGTCTATCTCTTCACCGATGCGGCGATCGCTCCGGCGGATCTGCAGATGCTGCTTTCGCGCAATGTGGATGCGACGTTCAACGCCATCACGGTGGACGGGGATACCTCGACCTCCGACAGCCTGATCCTTGCAGCCACCGGCCACAGCCCCGCCCGCCCGATTACCGACATGACGGGCGCCGACGCTCACGCCTTTGAGACAGCGCTGCATGGCGTGATGCGGGATCTGGCGCAGCAGGTGGTTCGCGACGGCGAGGGCGCCACCAAGTTCGTCGAGATCCGCCTCACCGGCGCGGCCTCGGCCCAGGACGCCCATCGCGCCGCCATGGCGATCGCCAATTCGCCCCTGGTCAAGACCGCGATCGCCGGCGAGGATCCGAACTGGGGCCGCATCGTGGCGGCCATCGGAAAATCCGGCGCGCGCGCGGAACGCGACCTGCTGTCGATCCGTTTCGGCGACATCCTCGTGGCGGAAAACGGCTGGCGCGCACCCGATTATCGCGAAGAGGAGGGCGCGGCGCACATGAAGGGGCAGGAGCTTCTGATCCAGGTCGACCTGGGCGTGGGCACCGCCGCCAAGACGGTCTGGACCTGCGACCTGACCCATCGCTACATCGACATCAACGCCGATTACCGGTCGTGACCAATATCGTATTGGTCTCGGCTGTCGCGCTGGTCGATATCGACGACCGGGTCTTGCTTGCGCAGCGCCCGGCGGGAAAATCCATGGCCGGAATGTGGGAATTTCCCGGCGGCAAGGTCGAGCGGGGCGAGACCCCCGAAGCGGCCCTGATCCGCGAGCTGCACGAGGAGCTGGGGATCGAGACATGGGACAGCTGCCTTGCGCCGCTGGCGTTCGCAAGCCACGGCTACGCCGATTTCCACCTGCTGATGCCGCTTTATGTCTGCCGGCGCTGGCAGGGCATCGTGACCCCGCGCGAGGGGCAGCGGCTGCGCTGGCTGCGCCCGGCGGAAATGGCGGATATCCCCATGCCGCCCGCCGATCTGCCCCTGATCCCGATCCTGCGCGACTGGCTTTGACCCGACCGCGACCGGTCGCTCATGACGTGATCGTGTGTGGCCGGGATATCATTTGATGCTAGGCGGATTGCCGCACCTCCAGTAGATTGGTCCCGGGAAACGAGGGGCAGGGCAGAACCATGTTGCGCACGATCATGATCGGCAGTTGCGTTTCGATTCAGGGCACGTTCATCCGCAAGCTCGAAGATGGCAAGATCGTCATCCAGGTCGACGGGCGCACCTATGTCGGCCGGGCTGTCGAGTCCCGTAAATCGGCCTGATCGCGGCGCCGGCCGGCCGCGCCGGAGACATCGCACTGTCACTGGATACCGCCACTGGATGTGCCGCACCGTCACTGAGCCGTCACTGACGGCCGGGGGCACGGCCCAAGCCGTGTGGCCCGGTGGCACCTGGTCCCGGGAAGGTTGGCACCGCGCGAACGGAGCCGCCGCGTCCCAGCGCTTTCGCATCCGGCCACGGACCCGGTTTCGCGGGACCCGGTTTCGTGCATTCGCGCGGCGGGCTTGCGCACAGCGTGCGCGCGCGCGCGCCCCGGAAGACCGGAGCGCCCGCAACCCGCGCGTCGTCAGGCGAGCTTGCGCTCGACCTCCTCGCGTTCGAAGATCTCGATCACGTCGCCGGGACGGACATCCTCGTAGTTCTCGAAGGCCATCCCGCATTCCTGGCCCGAGGTCACTTCCTTCACCTCGTCCTTGAAACGT
>JASBUM010000691.1 GCA_030147905.1 Acidimangrovimonas sp. | reverse complement strand
CGCTATACCCGGTGGTCATGCGCAGCGCGGGACTCGTCCTGACCGAGGTGCCCGGCCAGTCGTCGAAGCTGAACGCCAAGGCCCGCGAGGTGACCGGCGCGCGGCTGGCCGCGCTGGGCATGGAACTGGCCGAGACGCGGGTGGTCCCGCATGAGACGGACGCCCTGGCGCGCGCGCTCGACATGACGGCGGGCGACATGCTGCTGATCCTGACCGGGTCGGCCACCTCCGACATCGCGGATACCGGACCGCAGGCGCTGCTTGCCGCAGGGGGGGTGGTCGAACGTTTCGGCATGCCGGTCGATCCGGGCAATCTGCTGTTTCTCGGCCGTCTTGGCGCGCGGCCGGTCATCGGCCTGCCGGGTTGCGCGCGCGCGCCCACGCTCAACGGCGCGGATTGGGTGCTGGAGCGGCTCGTCTGCGGGATTGCGGTGGACGCGCGGGACATCGCCGCGATGGGGGTGGGGGGGCTGCTGAAGGAAATCCCGACCCGGCCGCAACCGCGGGAGGCGCGCCACACGGGTGGCTAGGTGCGCCCCGACCGGGGGGCGGCAAGTAGGCAAGGCCGGCGGGGGTGGTACGCAAGCGGGCCAAGGGCGGGGCTGAACGGCCCGTCCGCTCGATCGGACAGCTTCGCGCGCAACCCGACAAGGGATCCGGCCCGGTGCCCGCCGTCGCCCCGGGGCGCCGAGCTCTCGGATTGCATGGGGTCGGGCAGGGGCGCGGCCCCCTCGTGTTGCCTCTTCGCGCCCTCTGGTCTTTTGCTGCGCATCCCGGGACTGCGCCCGTCACGCGGCGATCTCGGGACCGGAAAGAGGGGGGGCACCCGGAAGAGGGGGGGCCTCCCCGCCCGATCGTCTTCGGTCGCGGCAGCCTCTCTCGTCCCGGCCCCGGCGCGGGGCGCGGTGGACAGCTGCGCGCCGGACGCTCGGACAGCGAGGCTGCCCCGCGGCGCCGGGCAGGCATGGGGCTGCCCGACAGGCATCGGGCGCCGCGCAGGCATGGGGCGCGGCTGCCCCGGATGGATGCGCGGGGCCTACTTGGGCCCCAGCATCATGACCATCTGCCGGCCTTCCAGCTTGGGCATGTTCTCGACCTTGGCAAGCTCGGCCACATCGGCGGCCACGCGATTGAGAAGCTCCATCCCCAGCTGCTGATGGGCCATCTCGCGCCCGCGGAAGCGAAGCGTGATCTTCACCTTGTCGCCGCCTTCGAGGAACCGCAGGATCGAGCGCATCTTGACTTCGTAATCATGGGTATCGGTCCCCGGCCGGAACTTGATCTCCTTGATCTCGATGACATGCTGCTTCTTCTTGGCTTCGGCCTCGCGCTTCTGCTGTTCGTACTTGTACTTGCCGTAGTCCATGATCTTGCAGACCGGTGGCGTTGCATTGGGCGAGATCTCGACCAGATCCAGCCCGGCATCCTGCGCAATCGCCATCGCACGGTGCGGCGTCACGACGCCAAGGTTTTCGCCTTCGGGACCGATCAGGCGGATCTCCTGGGCGCGGATGCGATCATTGACACGGGGACCCGTGTCGCGCGTCGGCGGGGCGTGATGGGGGCGGCGGGCTATGGCGTATTCCTTTCAAGGGGTCTGCAACTGCGCGCAAATTAAACGGCTGCGGCTGGTGATTCAACCGCATTTCGGCATGTCCTGCCGGCTTCAGCGAGGCCCCGCGCGCGGGCCGGAGGCGTGGTCCCCGGCCCGGCGGTGCAAGCCGGACGGCGGGCGGATGTGCACGTCCCCGCCCATCCGGTTCACCACCCCGTGGGGACGCTTCCCAAAGGCATGGGTGTCTGCCATATGACAGGCAACGGCACAAGACCGACGAGCAGGCAGGAGCAACCCCATGAAGACCGTTCCGATGGTGATCGCGGTTATGGTTTTGATGACCGGTGGCGCCCTGTGGATCGCGACCGCGCCGATGCCCGCGGCGACCGGGGATCAGGCCGGCGCGGTGATCTCGGTGGCGGCAGGGCGCGGGGCCGGCGGGGCCGGCGGGGCCGCGGCGGCGGCCGATCTGGGCCTGTCATCCGCCCCCGGTCCGACGCCGAAGGCGGCCCGTGTCGGGGTAAACGGAACGGTGCCGGGCGGTGTCGTGTCGGCCGGTGCGCCGGCGGGCACGCCGGGGGCGCCCGTGCCGCGCACTGCTGGCGCGACTGCCAAAGGGAGGGGGGGCGAATCGGCGCCGGGCCTGTCGGCACAGGCCACGGCCGCCCGGTCCGGATCGCCGCAGGAGCCCGCACCGGCCTCTTCGCCGGAGGCGCCGGCCGCATCAAGCGGCGCCGCGGGATCCGTCGCGCCCGGCTCGCCCCCGGATTCTACCTCGTCGGGACCGCCCGCGCCCTCGACGGCGGCCAAGGCAGGCAAGGCCGCATCGAAGGCGGCCGACGTCGCCGTCCATGCGGCCGCTTCCGTGGCCAGCGGGGCTGCGGCGGCGGTCAAGCAGGCGGTGGCCGACGCGGTCGGGGCGGCGACGAACAGCGCGGTGGTCACCACCTTGCCGCCGCCCCTGGCGGCGGGCGGACATGCCGTGGACGGGTCGGCGGCCGTACCCTCCGCTGCGCGGGCGGGCGCGGCGGCGGTGGCGCGTTCGCAATCATGGCGGGCCGCGGATTTGGGCCGGGCCGGGATCGCCGGCCGGATCGCGGCGGCGCCCATCGACGGCGCAGAGCGCGAAGCGCTCGGCCGCGCGCTGGCCGCGGCGGGCAAGGACCGCGTCCGGCTTCAGGCCGTGCTTGATAGGCTGCGACGGCTCGAATCCGCGCAGGCGGCCGGCCCGGCCGCGGCGGAATCCACGGCACTGGCACCTACAGCACCGGCCGCCAAGGGCGCGCAGAAGGCGGAAAGGACGACCGCCGCGGCCCGGGCGCAGACCTCGTCGGCGGTCGCGGCCTCGGGCGCAGCTACCAGTTCTCCATCGGCCGTTGTCCCGTCAACCCCGTCAAGCGCCGCCAGTGTCCCGTCGGGATCGGCTGGCGGATCGGCTGGCGGCGGGGCGGCGGCGGCCGGCAGCGGCGCGCCCTGAGGGAATCGACGACGGAATCGGCGACGGGATCGGCGCCCGCCTTCGGGTCTGGTCCTTGTTTCGGTCGGTGGATCGCACCCGTCGGGTCTGTGGGCCGGACGAGGGCTGCTGCGTCGGACGGGGTCTACGCCTGCCGGCCCGGGCGCCGCCCGATGGGAAGGCGGCCGCGGGTCGGACGCGGCCTGCCGGTCAGATCCCGTCGCCGACGAAGGCTTTCTCGACGACATATTCCTGCGGATCGCTGTTCGCGCCCTCGCGTAGGCCGAAACCTTCGAGCACGGCCTTGACGTCGAGATTGAAGGCGAGCGAGCCGCAGACCATGGCGCGGTCATAGGCGGGGTCGATCGGCGGCAGACCGAGATCGGCAAAGACCTTGCCCGAGGTCAGATTGTCGGTGATGCGGCCGCGGCGCGGGCTCTCCTCGCGGGTGGTGGTCGGGTAATAGAGAAGCCTTTCGCCCGCCATCTCGCCGATCAGCGGATCGTCGCGAAGGGCCGCGACCAATTCGCTGCCGTATTCCAGTTCGGCCATGGTGCGGCAGGTATGCATCAAGATCACCTGCTCGAATTTCTCGTAGCTCTCGGGATCGCGGATCAGCGAGGCGAAGGGCGCGATGCCGGTGCCGGTGGCCAGAAGCCACAGCCGCCTGCCCGGCTTGAGCGCATCGAGAACCAGCGTGCCCACCGGCTTCGGCCGCAAGATGATCTGATCGCCCGGAGAGATATGCTGAAGCCGCGAGGTGAGCGGCCCGTCCGGCACCTTGATCGAGTAGAATTCCAGTTCGTCGTCCCACGCGGGCGAGGCGATCGAATAGGCGCGCAGCAGGGGTTTGCCGTTCTCCCCCAACAGCCCGATCATCACGAATTCGCCCGAGCGAAAGCGCAAGCTGCGCGGCCGGGTCACGCGGAAGGAAAACAGCCGCTCGGTCCAATGGTGAACCGCCGTCACCGTCTGGGCGTCGGGCAGGGTCTTGACGGGGCTGGCGGGGTGGTCGGTCACGGGGCGCTGGTCGGTCATTCAATCTGCGGAAATCGGGATTCCGCCCTCTCTAATGTGGTTTGGCCTGGGGGAAAAGGGGGCGTTCAGCCGCGCAGCCGGGCCTGATAGTCGCGGTCACGCCAATCGGCACGCGCGCGCCATTGCGCCTCGGGCTGGCGGGCGGCGAGGTCGGGGGCGATCTCGACCTCGTCGAAGCCCGCGCGCCGGGCCATCGCATATTGATCGGCGATGACGTGACCCGAGGCGCGCAGCCGGCCGCTATAGCCCATCAGCCGCAGCCGCCGCGCCAGGGTGAAGCCGCGGCCGTCGGCGAAGCTGGAAAAGACGATGCGGATCATGCGCAGCCTCGCCAGATGCGGGCCCAGCGCCTCGGGCGCGGTGTCGGGG
>JASBUM010000687.1 GCA_030147905.1 Acidimangrovimonas sp. | reverse complement strand
ATGGTTGGGCGAGACCAGCATGTCGCGTTCGGGAAGCCCGTGGCCGAGGGCGCCCTTCTGGATCAGGATCGGCTTCAGATGCGGATTGGCGCCGAGCGTCTTCCAGCCCAGCGCATTGCGACCGACCCAGCGGATTTCCTGGATTCCGTTGTCGCGGGTGATGACCCGATCGCCCACGCGCAGATCCTCGACCGCGATCTCGCCGCGGGGCGTCGCGATCAGCGTGCCCGGCGTGAAACAGGGTACGCTGTGATCGTCGTCATCATGTTCGTCGTCGTGATGATATTCATGATCGTCGCCAGTATTGCTTTCATGACCGTCATCGCTGCTTGTGCGGCTCGTGTCGTCGCGGCTCGTGTCATCGCTGCCGGCGCGGCTCGTGTCGTCGTCCTCGCGGTCGCTGTCGTCGATCATGACCGTCTCCATCTCCACCATGCGGCGACGCGGCGGCGCGCACCAATTATCCCCACCCCGCGAAGGGCATACTGTGCTGGCGGCATCGTCGGTGCTGGCCGGTTCCGTCCGCTCCCCGCCGGGGGCGCGAGGGCCCGGCGGGGCTTTTCGGCCACACCCTCCCTCCCGGCGGCAAACGCATGTCTACCGGCCGGACGGCGAACCGCGATCGATGCGCGTCCCGTACTGCCGCCCCCAATGGCGAAAGTAATGCCCCCCAGTTGAGCCTCCCCTGTTTACGCGCAGGCGGGAATTCAACAAAGAGAAAATTTGATTCGATGGAAAATCTCTGCGCAAAAAGCCGCCGAATTCAGCATGTTACCGCCAAGTGATGCAACCTTTGGTGGACCCGTGTTTCTGGATACTGGCAGCCGGCCGATGCCGGCGCTGTCGGCACTGACCTTCGTCATGCGGTCCTGATCGCGAAAAATCACGCTAATTTTCAATATTTTGAGAGCGTTTTCGTCGAAATTCGCGTCGCTAGCCCCGCGGCAGGATTGTTCACCTATGGCGTTCAATCCGCATTTGCCGCCTCCGGCCCCGGCCATCGACCCGATGCGACACAGGCCCTCACGGTCGGTGCGCAACAATACCAAGCCGAATCCGCCATTGTCCACAATCCGGCATCGAACGCGAATCATGCGCCGGAACCGCCGCCCGAACCGCCACTTGAATTGCCGCCGTGCGGCAACCGCATTGTGCCTGGTGCCCGAGGTGGGACTCGAACCCACACACCTTGCGGCGGGGGATTTTGAATCCCCTGCGTCTACCATTCCGCCACTCGGGCACTGCCCGCCATTTACCGGCGCGCGCCAGTTGCGTCAACGGCCATCGCGACGGCAGCCGGCCGCCCCCGCGCGGCCCGCGGCCAAGGCGCACCCGCGTGCCCCCCCCAACTTGCCGGCACCGGGGCACACAGCCACTCACATCGGCGCGAATGCGGGCGCCGTCGGCCGCGCCGGCCCTGCCGCCGCTTGACCTTTCAGCGCGGTCATGGTGCAAGCAGGCCCGTACAGCGGCGAGGGACGGATGTTTCGCAGGCTTTATGACTGGACGATCGCCTGGGCCGGCTCGCGCCACGCCCCCAAGGCCCTGGCGGCAGTTTCCTTCGTGGAAAGCTCCTTCTTTCCGATCCCGGCCGATGTCCTCTTCATCACGATGTGCCTGGCGCGCCCCGAGCGCGCGATGCGCTATGCGTTCATCGCCACGCTGACCTCGGTTCTCGGGGGGATGCTGGGCTGGGCCATCGGACATTACGCCTTCGATCTGATCGCGCGGCCCGTTCTGGTCAGCTACGGCAAGCTGGGCGCCTTC
>JASBUM010000685.1 GCA_030147905.1 Acidimangrovimonas sp. | reverse complement strand
CGGTTCTGCGGCAGCCAGCCCTGGTTGGGCATGCGCCCCTCGGTCGTGTTGCGCGCGTCGCGTCGGGGGATGCGGCCGATCATCTGCATGGCGATGCCGTTCTTGTCCGCCAGCATCAGGTTCTGCGACGGCGCGACGAATAGCGCGCCCGCGCGGATCGCCTGTGCGATGTCTTGCGACTGCATCAGATGCATGCCCGCCGTCATCGTGGTGTCGCGCCCGCTCAGCGCCGTCCAGCTCAGCGACATGACGTCGCCGGGGGGCGTGATCTGCGACAGGCTGTAGAGGGAGCCGGGCAGAACCGGCCCGTTCTCGGTCCACCGCAGGGTGAGCGTGACCGGCGCTGCCCCCTTGACGCGGATGATGGTCTGGCGGGTCCGGAAATCCTTCCAGCCCTTTGGGGTTTCGTACTGGTCGGAATTGGCCGGGTTGACCTTCTCGACATGCAGGTCCTGGTCGTCGAGATAGGAAGAGGTCATGCCCCAGCCGAGCTTGTCCGAGCGGCCCAGAATCACCAGCGGCACGCCGGGAATGGTCGCCCCGATCACCCCGCCCGATTTCAGCTGGAGCCGCGCCAGATACCAGATGGAGGGCGCGGAGAAGCCCAGATGCGGATCGTTGGCCAGCAGGGACCCGCCTTCGGCCGTGCGCGCCGGCGCCGCCGCCCAGGCGTTGGAGGCGCCGCCGAATTCATGTGCCACCACGGGCGAAAGGGGGTTCTTGTCGATGCCGAGCGCGGCGAAACTGCGCGCGACGTCGGGAAACAGCTTGCCGTAGCGGGGCGGGGCCGCCACCGCCGGCCCGCTGTTGTCGGGCAGCAGGTCGCGCAGCCGGGCGGGCGGCAGGATCAGCGACAGACGCGCGCGCAGCACCTCCGATTCGAGATGCGTCGACAGCCGCAGCGCCATCAGCTTGAGGATCGCGATCGAATCGGCCGGGGTCCAGACCGCGATCCGCGGCGGAAAGAGAAAGAACTCGGGCGCGCCGCGGCCTAACGCACGCTGGTTGACGATCCGGATCCATGCGTTGACGCCGCGTGCATAGGCCTCGAGCGCGGCGCGGGTCTGCGCATCCTGCGCCGCGACCGATCGCTGGGCCAGACCGTAGAGGTCGAGCCGGCGCATCAATTCGTCGATCTTCAGGGTTTTCGGGCCGAAGATCTCCGACAATCGCCCCTGCACGGTGCGACGCAGGAGCGTCATCTGCCACAGCCGGTCCTGCGCCTGCGCGAATCCCAGCCCGAAATAGCTGTCCTCGTCGGTCTTGCCGAAGATATGGGGCACGTCGGTATTGGTGCGCACGATCTCGACCGGCTTGGTGATGCCGGCGATGCGATAGGTGCCGTTGTAGTCGGGCAGCGACCGCGACAGGAAGTAATAGCCCAGCCCCAGCCCCAGCACCGTCAGCACCAACAGGGCGGTGAAGATGCGCAACAACCAGCGGAAGAGGGTCGCCATGGGGGCCTCGGCTTGACGAAAGGGCAGGTTCGTGTGTCAGTTCCCCCTGCTAATGGAAAGCGGCCGAAGGGGGAAGACATGGCGAAGGTGGCATTTCTGGGACTGGGCGTGATGGGATTTCCCATGGCGGGGCATCTGGCCGCGGCCGGCCACGCGGTGACAATCTACAATCGCACGCGATCCAAGGCCGCAGCCTGGGTGGAAAAACATGGCGGCGCCATGGCCGAGACCCCGGCCGGCGCGGCACAGGGTGCCGATTTCGTGATGGCCTGTGTGGGCAATGACGACGATCTGCGCAGCGTCTGTCTGGGCGAGGATGGCGCCTTCGCGGGGATGGCGCGGGGCAGCGTCTTCGTCGATCACACCACGGTATCGGCCCGCGTCACCCGCGAACTGGCACAGGAGGCCGCCGCACGCGGGATCGGCTATGTCGATGCGCCGATCTCGGGCGGGCAGGCGGG
>JASBUM010000675.1 GCA_030147905.1 Acidimangrovimonas sp. | reverse complement strand
CTCAGCCCTCGATCCGGTAGCCCGAACCACGGACCGTCTTGATAAGCTCGGTCTCGAAGGGCTTGTCGATCTTGGCCCGGAGGCGGCTGATATGGGTCTCGACGACATTCGTCTGCGGATCGAAGCGGATGTCCCATACCGATTCGAGCAGCATCGTCCGGGTCTGGACCCGGCCCTTGCGCCGCAGGAGCTGTTCGAGCAGGGCGAATTCGCGCGGCAACAGGTCGATCTCCCGGCCGGCGCGAATGACCCGCCGGCTCAGCAGGTCCATTTCCAGATCGCCCGCGCGCAGCACGGTTTCCTCCTCCTTCATCTGGGGCCGGCGGGCGAGCGCGTTGACCCGTGCCGACAACTCGCCGAAGGCGAAGGGCTTGACCAGATAATCGTCGCCGCCCGCGTTCAACCCCTCGATCCGGTCGTCGACACCGCCAAGAGAGGTAAGGAAAAGCGCCGGCGTCCGGTTGCGTGCGGCCCGCAGCGCCTTGACCAGCGACAAGCCGTCCAGTCCGGGCAGCATGCGGTCCACGATCATCACGTCGTAGCTGTCCGAGGTCGCCCGGATCAGCCCGTCGCGCCCCTCCTCGACGAGGTCTACGGCATGGCCTTCCTCGCGTAGGCCCTCGGTGATGTAGTCGGCCGTGGTCCGGTCATCTTCGACAACGAGAATCTTCATCGCTATCCCATCCACGTTTCGGCGCTCCGCCAATCTGTCATGCAAGGCCCGCCGGGTCGATGCCCCCGGACACCGCGTGCCTTCGATCGCGTCCCCGGCCTTGTCCCGCCGGCCCGGAGCAGGGGGCGCGTCCGGTGCCGGGAAGGCAGGCGCAAGCAGGCGGCCCGGTCGGCCCACCGGTCCGTCGCCGAGCCCGGGGGCGTGGCGTCCGGCTGCCATCGCCTAGCGCGTCAGCCTTCCACGCGGCTGACAGGCGCATTGCAAAGATGCAATTTTTGTTCCCGGGCGCGCCTTCCGGCCGACGCCCGCCGCATCCGGCGGCGGCCCGGTGCCCGCCGGTCCCGGCACGGTTTTGTGAAGGCGCGCCGGTCTTCATTGCAGATTTGTAATCGACCTGCGAGCGCGATGCGAGGAATGCGCGGCATCTGTCCTTGCATGACGAACGGGCGCCGGAACGAGGTGCCCCGGCAAGGGTTCATGAACAGGAGATCAGCCATGACAGCCAAGTCGACTACCTCTGCCCGCTACAAGACCGTGGCGGCGGCGCTTGCTCTGGCGCTCGCTTCCAGCACCGCGCTGACGGTCGCGCCCCAGCGCGCCGTGGCAGAGCCTCCGGGCGGCTACGCCAATCTGGTCGCCCAGGTCTCGCCGAGCGTGGTCTACATCGAGGTCAAGGAAAAGGCGCAGGCCAGCAACCTGCCGCAGGGCTTTCCCTTCCGCCAGTTCTCTCAGCAGTTCGGGATTCCCTTCCCGGGGATGAACGGCAATGACAACGGCCAGGGTCAGGGTCAGGGCCAGAACAGCCCGCAGATGATCGGGGTCGGTTCGGGTTTCATCATCTCGCCCAAGGGTCTGATCGTGACCAACAACCACGTCGTGTCGGGCGCGACCTCGGTCAAGGTGACGTTGCAGAACGGCGAGAGCTACACCGCCAAGGTCCTTGGCCGCGACCCGATCACGGATGTCGCGCTTCTGAAGATCAACGCGCCCAAGCCGCTGCCGGCGGTGCAGTTCGGTGATTCGAACAAGATCCGCGTCGGCGATGACGTGATGGCGGTCGGCAATCCGTTCGGGCTTGGCGGCACGGTCACCACCGGGATCATCTCGGCCAAGGCGCGCAACATCGGCGACGGCTCCTACGACAGCTTCCTGCAGACCGATGCCGCGATCAACAAGGGCAACTCGGGCGGGCCGCTGTTCGACGACCAGGGCAAGGTCGTGGGGATGAACACCGCGATCATCTCGCCCACCGGCGGTTCGGTCGGGATCGGCTTTGCCGTGCCCTCCGACGTGGTGCAGAACGTGGTGGGCCAGATCGAGAAATTCGGCAAGGTGCAGCACGGCTGGCTCGGCATCCAGATCAAGCGCGTGACCCCGGATGTCGCGGCGGCACTGGGCATGAACGTGCCCGAAGGCGCGATGGTCGCGGCGGTCTCGCCCGACAGTCCCGCGGCCAAGGGCGGCATCAAGCGCGGCGACATCATCACCAGCTTCGACGGTACCAAGATCAAGAAGCTGGGCGATCTGCCCCGCGTCGTGGCGATGACCGAGCCGAAGACGAGCGCCACCATCGACGTCCTGCGCGCCGGCAAGCAGGTGGTGCTGCATGTCGATGTGGGCACGATGCAGCCGCAGAAGAAGGCCTGATCCGGGCACCGGACCGGAACGGGCATCAGGCTGCGGGCGGTCCACCGCGCCGCCGCCTGACAGGACGGGGCCGGGCTGCTGGCGGTTCCTCAGCGCCCGTGTCCCCCCGGGCGGCCCTGGTGGCCGGCTCCGGGCGCGGGTCTGCCTTCGGGCAGGCCCGCGTTCCGTCGCCGGTCTCGGCCGAGGCGGGGCAAGGCCCCCGGACCGCCGCCGTCCGGTGCGGGTGTTTTGTGCGGGCGCTCCGTTCAGGCGCCCTGTCCAGGGGGTCTGGGCGGGCCGCGACGGGCCCGGCGGGCAAACGCCGCCGTGCCGCCTGCACCACCGCTTGCAGTTGACATTCCCTCCCCGATTTCGGACCCCCTATGAACATTCGCGGCAGGGGGCGGGACATGGGCCGACGGCAATGGGAATTCTGGATCGACCGCGGCGGCACCTTCACCGATATCGTGGCCCGCCGGCCCGACGGCAGCCTGGTCACGCACAAGCTCCTGTCCGAAGATCCCGACCGCTACGATGACGCGGCCGTCGCCGGCATTCGCGCGTTGATGGGCCTGAAGCCCGACCAGCCGCTGCCCGAAAACGCGATCGCGGCGGTCAAGATGGGCACCACCGTCGCAACCAACGCCCTGCTCGAACGCAAGGGAGAGCCGGTGCTGCTGCTGATCACCGAGGGCTTCGGCGATCTGTTGCGGATCGGCTATCAGACCCGTCCTCGCCTGTTCGATCTGGAGGTCAAGCGGCCCGAGCCGCTTTACGCCCGGGTCGCCGAAGTGCCGGGCCGGCTCGACGCCGAGGGCCGAGAGGTCGCCGCGCTGGATGAGGACGCGGCGCGCAAGGCGATGCGCGCGGCCCGCCGGCAGGGGATCAACGCGGTCGCCATCGCCTTCATGCACGCCTATCTCAATCCCGCCCACGAGGAGCGCGTCGCAGCCCTTGCCGAGGCCGAGGGATTTTCCCAGATCTCCGTCAGCAACCGGGTGTCGGGGCTGATCAAGCTTGTCGGGCGTGGCGACACCGCCGTCGTCGATGCCTATCTGTCGCCGATCCTGCGCCGATACGTCGCCTCGGTCGAGGCCGCGCTCGATCTCGGGCGCGCGACGGGGCGGCTTCTGTTCATGCAATCGAACGGCGGGCTGACCGATGCCGCGCGCTTCCAGGGCAAGGACGCCATCCTTTCGGGGCCGGCGGGCGGCATTGTCGGCATGGTGCGCACCGCGGAGGCCGCGGGACACGACCGGCTGATCGGATTCG
The DNA here is from genome assembly GCA_030147905.1 of Acidimangrovimonas sp. The sequence continues at coordinate 656 of JASBUM010000675.1, read as the reverse complement.
ACATGGGCGGCACCTCGACCGATGTCAGCCATTACGCGGGCCGCTTCGAACGCTCGTTCGAGACCGAGGTGGCCGGGGTGCGCATGCGTGCCCCGATGATGGACATCCACACGGTCGCCGCAGGCGGGGGCTCGATCTGCAGCTTTCGCGACGGGCGTTATCAGGTCGGGCCGGAATCGGCCGGGGCCAATCCCGGACCGGCCGCCTATCGCCGCGGCGGGCCGCTGACGATCACCGACTGCAATCTGATGCTGGGCAGGATCAGCCCCGACCACTTCCCCGCCGTATTCGGCCCCCGGGGCGACCAGCCCCTTGACCTGGATCGTGTCCGCACGGCCTTCGCCGCGCTTGCCGAAGAGATCGCCGAGGCCACCGGCACCCCGCCCGAACCGCCCGAGACGGTGGCCGAGGGCTTCCTGCGCATCGCGGTCGACAACATGGCCAACGCGATCAGGAAGATCTCGGTCCAGCGCGGCCACGACGTCACCGGCTACACGCTGCAATGTTTCGGCGGTGCGGGCGGCCAGCATGCCTGCCGCGTCGCCGACGCGCTGGGGATGAAACGGGTCTTCCTGCATCCCTTCGCCGGCGTTCTCTCGGCCTACGGCATGGGGCTGGCCGAGATCCGGGCCTTGCGCGAAAGCCAGCTCGACCTG
>JASBUM010000109.1 GCA_030147905.1 Acidimangrovimonas sp. | reverse complement strand
CAACACGATGCAATTCGACCTTGTCACCCCCGAGCGCCGGCTTGCCTCCTACCAGGCAAGCGAGGTGCTGGTCCCGGGTGCGGAAGGCGACATGGTGGCGATGCCGGGGCACATGCCGGTCGTCACCACGCTGCGCCCCGGCGTGCTGCGCGCTGCGGGCGGGCCCGACGGGCTCGAATCCTTCGTGGTCTCGGGCGGTTTCGTCGAGATCGTCGGCACCGCGGTGACGGTGCTGGCCGAGCGTGCCGTGCCGATCGAGGAAGCGACCGGCACGATCATTGACGAGATGCTGGAAGAGGCACGCAAGCTCGCCGAGGCGGCCCTTCCCGAGGACCGTGACGCAGCCGGAAAGCTGGTCCACGACATCCAGATGCTGCGCGGCACAGTGGGCGTCTGAACCTCTTGCCGCGGGCGTCCGGCGTCGCCCCGCCCGAATTTCCTGCGATCCCCAGACGCCCCGCTCCGGCGGGGCGTTTTCTTGCGCGGGGCCGTTCGTCGGACTCCGGCTGCCCGGGGAGGGAAGTACCCGCCGCCGCGGCGACGAGACAGGCGCTTGGCCGGAGGCTCTCGCAGCCGGGGCAGGCAATCGGCAGGCCGCGCGGCGATCCGGCCGGCATGTGCGACGCAAGAATGCTGGGGCGTCAATGCAGGGGTGTCCCGGGGGGGCGCTAGCGCGGGCGTTCACCTATCGTGTCCGCGGACGCGGACCGCAAGAGGGCCGGCCGCTTGTGGCTGACGCTCGGCGGATTCTCTCCATGGGCTGTCATCGGCCGTGCCGCAACTGGGCCCGTGCCGAGGCCAGACGGGCCGCTACATAGTCCTCATGTCATGTCATGTCCGGCCGCCGCCGCCATTTGCCCCGTGCGGCCGGCTGTGGCGGGCGGATGGCCGCGGCGCGCCCCGCGACTTCTCGCGGCTGGTGGTGCCACGGTGACGGGGGCAGTGTGCCTTTCTGGCCCGCCTTGCGCGCCTTCAGCCGGCGTGGCGCGAATACATGCCCTCGTAGATCGGCACCAGCGTGTCGACCTCGAACAGGGACGACACCGAGGTGCCGTTCCAGATGTTCAGGATCGCCTGTGCGAACATCGGTGCCGTCGGCACGATGCGGATGTTGCTTGCTGCCCTTACGGCCGCCGTCGGCTCGATCGAATCGGTGATGACAAGGCTTTTCATCTTCGATTTGGTGATCCGCTCGACCGCGGGCCCCGACAGGACGCCGTGGGTGATGTAGGCGTGGACTTCCTTGGCCCCGTTGGCGAGCAGCATATCGCCCGCCTTCACCAGCGTGCCGGCGGTGTCGCAGATATCGTCGACGATGATGCAGGTCTGGCCCTCGACCTCCCCGATCACGGTCATTTCCGCCACCTCGCCGGGGCGTTGGCGGCGCTTGTCGACGATGGCGAGGCCACAGCCGATCCGCTGCGCCAGTTCGCGCGCGCGGCCCACGCCGCCGACATCGGGCGAGACCACGGTGACATCCTTGAGCCGGCCGTTGAAATGATGCTCGATATCGAGCGCGAAGACCGGTGCGGCATAGAGATTGTCCACCGGAATGTCGAAGAAGCCCTGGATCTGTGCTGCGTGAAGATCAAGCGTCAGAACCCGCTCGATCCCGGCCTCGACGATCAGATTGGCGACCAGCTTGGCCGAGATCGGGGTCCGCGCCTTGGTCCGCCGATCCTGCCGGGCATAGCCGAAATAGGGGATCACGGCGGTGATGCGCGAGGCCGAAGACCGGCGCAGCGCATCGGCGATGATCAGCAGTTCCATCAGGTTGTCATTGGCCGGGTTCGAGGTCGGCTGGATGATGAACATATCCTCGCCGCGGACGTTCTCGAACACCTCGACGAAAATCTCCTGGTCATTGAACCGCTCGACGCGCGCGTCCACCAGCCCGACCGACATGCCGCGATGCATCGACATCCGCCGGGCGATCGAGGTGGCCAGGCTGCGGTTGGCATTGCCGGAGATCAGTTTCGGTTCGCTCAATGCGGCCATGGCACAGTCCTTGCATGGGGCGTCATATGACGGATTCGCGACGTTGACACCGCTTACCACCCGGTTACGGTCTGCGCAAACCGCGCCGGGACAAGGACGACCGCAAATGCCCAAGATCGACTACTTTTTTTCGCCGCTTTCGCCATATGTCTACCTGGCGGGCACACGTCTCGAGGAGATCGCGGCGCGTCACGGCGCGACGATCCGCTACCGTCCGGTGGATATCCTCGGGCTGTTTACCCGGACCGGCGGCACAGCGCCCAAGGACCGGCACGAGAACCGCAAGGCCTACAGGCTGCAGGAGCTGCGCCGCCAGTCGATCAAGGCGGGGCTGCCGCTGAACGCGCAGCCGGCCTTCTGGCCCTTCAACGCGGCGCCGGCCTGCTATGCGATCATCGCCGCGCAGGAGGCGGGCGGTGGCGACATGGGGGCGCTGATCCACGGCATCGGTCGCGCGGTCTGGGCCGAGGACCGCGACCTTGCCGACGAATCGGTGATTCGTGAAATGCTCGAAGGTGCCGGCTTCGACCCCGCCCTTGCCGGCAGCGGCATGATGGCCGCTGCGGAGACCTACAGCCGCAACCTCGACGAGGCGGTCGCGCGCGGCGCCTTCGGCGTTCCCTTCTACGTCACCGATCGCGACGAGCGGTTCTGGGGGCAGGACCGGCTGGACGATCTCGACGCCCATCTGGCGGGAAAGCTCTGACGATGGCCGAGGCCGCCCCGACACCGGTGGATGCACCGGACCTGCGCCATTTCGGCCGCGGCGGGCAGGCGGCGCTGTGCCTGCATTGCTCGCTCGGCCATGCCAGCGCCTGGGCCGGGCTGGGGGCGGCGCTGGACGGGCGGCTCGCGATCACCGCGCCGGATCTTCCGGGGCACGGCCGCGGCGTGCCCTGGGTTTCGGGCCGGGACATGGCGGCGGTGGCGGTGGCCCGGGCGGCCGAGGTGATCGTGGCCGAACATCGCGCGCCCGTCGATGTGATCGGCCATTCCTACGGCGCCGTCGTTGCGCTCAGGCTGGCGCTGGAACAGCCCCGGCTGGTGCGCCGCCTGGTGCTGATCGAGCCGACCCTGCTTGCGGCCCTGCGGCCGGTGCCCGATGGCCGCGGCACGGAGGCCCGGGATGCGGCCTGTGCGAATGCGGATACAGCCGCCGCCGGCACGATTGCAGGCGAGCGCGCGGCGTTCGACCGGCTGGCGGCGCTGCTGGCGGCGGGACGGCGCGACGATGCCGCGGCACTCTTCCTGCGCGACTGGGGAACCGGCCAGCCGTGGCAGAGCCTGCCGCCCGAACAGCGCGCCTATATCGCCGACCGCATCCACGTGATCGTCGATAGCGCGCCCGTCGTCTGGGACGATTGTGCGGGCCTGCTGGCACCGGGGCGGCTGGAGCGGCTGCCCCATCCTGTCCTGCTGATGGAGGGCGAACGCTCGCCGGCCACCATCGCGGCGATCAATGACGCGCTTGCCGGCCGGCTAGCCGAGGTGGAGCGGGTCCGGGTGCCCGGCGCGGGGCACATGGCGCCGATCACCCACGCCGCGGCGGTGGCCGGGCCGGTCGCGCGCTTTCTCAACCTTTGAAGATCGCCAGCAGACGGTCGACCTCTTCGTCGGTCGTCGCCCACGAGGTGACGAAGCGCGCGCGTTCCGGCGTGTCGTCGCCGGCCTCGGTGCCGGGGGCGGGTGCGTCGATGTAATAGGCGGCTCCGGCCTCGGTCGCGCGGCGGTGCAGGGCGCGCGGGGCGGTGGCGAACATCAGGTTGGCGGGCGGCATGCCCTCGAGCGCGACGCCGGCTGTCGCGTCGAGCCCGGCGGCCAGCCGCGCCCCGGCGGCGTTGGCACGGCGCGCAAGGTCGAGCCAGAGGTCATCCGCGAGATAGGCCGCCATCTGGGCCGAGAGATACCGGTGCTTGGAGAACAGGTGTCCGGCGCGCTTGCGGCGCAGCTCGAACTCCCACGCGCGGGAGGGGTCGAACAGGACCACCGCCTCGACGCCCATCAGTCCGTTCTTGGTGCCGCCGAAGGAGAGCACGTCGATGCCCGCCTTCCAGGTCAGTTCGGCCGGGCTCGCGCCGCTTGCGACCACGGCATTGGCAAAGCGGGCGCCGTCCAGATGGCAGGGCAGACCGTATTCGCGTGCGATCGCCGTCAGGGCGGCGGTCTCGTCGGCGGTATAGAGGCTGCCGCCCTCGGTGATATTGGTCAGGCTGACCATGCCGCGCTGGACGTTGTGGACGCCGACGGCCTCGGCCGCGGCGAGGGTGCGGCGCAGATTGCCGGGATCGATCTTGCCGTCGTCGCCATCGATTTCGGTCAGCTTGGCGCCCGCGGTGTAGAATTCCGGCGCGCCACATTCGTCCACCGCTACATGGGCGTGCCGATGGCAGTAGATCGCCGCCCATGGCGGGCAGAAGCTGGCCAGAGACAGGGCGTTGGCGGCAGTGCCGGTGGCGACGAGATGGACGGCGGCCTCGGGCGCCTCGAAGATCTCGCGGATACGGTCGCGCACCCGTGCCATCCATGGATCGGCGCCGTACGGCATGGCGTGGCCGCGGTTGGCCTCATTGAGCGCCGTCATCACCGCCGCCGGGACGGGGGCGGCATTGTCCGAGACGAAAAACATCACTGCTCCTCTTCGATGATGAAATCTTCCCAGTGCTCTTCGGGCACGTCCCGTTCGGAGACGGTGCGCCCGCGAAGCGAGATGCCGGCGCGATGCACCGATTCCGCGTCTCCCGAGATCAGCGGGTGCCAGGCGGGCAGGGGCTTGCCCTCGTGGCGCAGCCGGTAGGCGCAGGTGGTCGGCATCCAGTAGGCGATATCGGCGATGGTACGCGGCCCGAGGACGACGCATTCGGGCACCATTCGCTTGCGCTCCTCGTAATGCGCGCAGCGGCAGGTCGCATCGTCGAAGAGCCGGCATGCGACACGGGTAAAGGCGATTTCCGCGGTGTCCGGATCCTCGAGCTTGTTGAGACAGCATTTGCCGCAGCCGTCGCAAAGCGCCTCCCACTCACGCGGGGTGAGTTGGCTGAGCGGGCGGTTCCAGAAACCGGGGCGCAGATGGTCGCGGGGGATCGGATCGTTCATCGCGCGCACCTTGTCGGATCGCGCGGGGAAAGGGAAGGGGCGTTACAGCGCCGAAAGGACGGCCTTCGCGCGGGCGCAATCGGTGTTCATCTGCGCGACCAGCGCGTCGATTCCGTCGAAGTCCTGTTCGGGCCGCAGATATTCGACCAGGGCCACCGACAGGTCGGCGCCATAGAGATCGCCCGAGAAGTCGAAGAGATAGGTTTCGAGATTGGGCGCGTTGGTGCCGAACATCGGGCGCACGCCCAGCGATGCCGCCCCCCGGTAACGCCCCGCATACGGGCCATCCAGCACGTCGATCAGCACCGCATAGACCCCCATGCGCGGAAGGTGCAGCCCCTCGAGCGCCATGTTGGCGGTCGGGAAGCCCAGTTGCCTGCCGCGCTTCTCGCCGTGCAGAACGGGGCCCTCGATGCGGTGCCAATGCCCCAGCATCCGCGCCGCGTCGCGCACGCGTCCTTCGCTCAGCGCCCGGCGGATCGCGGTCGAGGAGATCTCCTCGCCGGCTTCGGCATCGGCGATCAGGTTCGCCACCGTCACGCCGAAGTCCAGTTCGGCCCCGCATTCGACCAGATCGTCGGCACTGCCCGCCCGCCCCTTGCCAAAGCGGAAATCGGAACCGACCACCACGTGGGAGACCCCGAGCCCTTCGTGCAGCACCTGCCGCGCGAAATCGCGCGGCTGCATGGCGGCCAGCGCGGCATCGAAGGGAAGCTGGTATAGCCGCTCGACCCCGAGCTTGGCCATCCGGTGGGCGCGGGCTTCGGCATTCATCAGCCGGAAGGGCGGCGCCGCGGGCGCGAAGAAGCTGCGCGGGTGCGGCTCGAAGGTGACGATGCCCAGAGGCGCGGTTCCGGCATGGTTCCGGGCCAGCGTGATCACCCGCTGGTGACCGCGGTGCACGCCGTCGAAATTTCCCATCGCCACGGCGGCGCCCCGGTCCGTCGCAGCCAGGCCCTTCCACGTCGTCAAAACCCGCATCAAACCCCCGACAGGCGCGTTCCGCCGGGGCGCGCGCCTGCAGCGGCCGTCGCCCGGTCAGTTCTGGTTGCGGCTGGGCGCCAGAACCAGCGCCTCACCCTTGAGCACGACCGTATCGCCCACACGGCAACGACAATCAAGGGTGACCCGGCGCCGCGTCAGGTCGATCGCCACCACCCGGACCTCGGCGCGGACGCGGTCGCCCGGCCGCACCGGAGCGAGAAAGGCCAGGCTCTGGCGCAGATAGATGGTTCCGTGGCCCGGAAGCCGTTCGCCGATCACCGCCGAGACAAGCCCCGCCGTCAGCATCCCGTGTGCGATGCGGCCGGCAAAGATCGTGTCGCGCGCGTAATCGTCGTCCAGATGGACCGGGTTGCAGTCGGTCGACACCTCGGCGAAGAGCGCGATGTCGCGGTCGCTCACGTCCTTGTCGAGATGACGCGTCATGCCGACGGTCAGATCCTCGATGAAGACCGTGCCGCGCGCATCCGGTTCCTGGCTTCGATCAAGCATGGCGTCTCCCCGCGGGTTGTGAGGGCAAACGTAGCTGGCGAATGCTGCAGATGCAAGAAGGGCGCGAAACAATATTGCTGCATGTTGTATTTATACGCAATATTGGATCCTTCATCTCAGCGCAGCTTCGCAATCGCAGCACTGGGGCTAAGCTGTCGCTCGGCAAACCACCGTTCCAGCCGCTCCGGATCGGGCGCATCGGGGTCGGCGCCGAAGGCCTCGGCTGCGATCCCGCCGGTCACGAACAGCGTATCCAGCCCCTCGGCCAGCCCGCCGCGGATATCTGTATCCACCCCGTCGCCTATGGCAAGGATCGCATCGTCCTCGGGCTTGAGACCTATCGCCTGGAGGCGCTGGCGCGCGAGCATGTAGATCGGGGCATGGGGCTTGCCGAAATAGAGCGCCCGGCCCCCCATCTATTCATACATCGCCGCCAGCGCGCCAGCGCAATAGAGCCGGCGGTCGCCATAGTCGACCACGATGTCGGGATTGGCGCAAAGCAGGGTCAGCCCGCGCGTCTTGGCCTCCAGCAGGACGGCGCGGTAATCCTCCGGGGTTTCGTTCAGGTCGTCGGCCAGCCCGGTGCAGACAACCCCTTCGGCCTGGGCCAGCGGGACGCGCTCCACCCGGGCCAGCCCGGCTGGATCGCCGGGACGTTCGGTGAAGAAGCTTTCGTCCTTCACCGCGCCGATGTGATGGACCCGCCGGCCGACCAGCCCGGCCACCATCGCATCCTGCGCCGCATCGCCCGAGGTGACGATCGCGTCATAGACATCGCCCGGCATTCCCATCCGGTCGAGGTGTCGCCGGACGCTCGGCTCGGGACGGGGCGCGTTGGTCAGCAGCACGACCCGTCCGCCCCGCTCCCGAAAGGCGCGCAGGGCGGCAACCGCCTCGGGGAAGGGCGCGTGCCCGTTGTGCAGGCATCCCCACAGGTCGCAGAAGACCGCAGTGTAGCGCGCCGCGATCTCGTCGAGCGCGGAAATGATCGGGATCATGCAGGCCTCCTGCCAGGGGCGGCGCGCGTGGCGCCGGACGGGGTCACAGCTTCAGTGCGGGGATGATCTGCTTCTTGCGGCTCATGATGCCCGGCAGAACCACGCTGTCGCCCGAGACGGTGCAGCCGAAGCTTGCCTCCGCGATCCCCTTGACCAGCGGATCGGGAACCAGAAGCGTCGCTTCCTCACGCAGGATGTCAACGACGAAAAGCATCACCGCATCGGCGCCGTCCTCGGCTGCGACCTTCGGCATCGCCGCCATCAGGCCCGCCTTGCGTTCAAGCGGGATCTGCGGCGCGGTGGTCTCCAGCACCGAGATCCGCAGCTTCCTGCCGTCGACCTCATAGGCCTTGCTGTCCATCCGCAGCAGCGCCTCGTCGGAATAGGCCGAGACATCCGACTTGGCGGCGAAGAGCTCATCGGCATAATCCGGGATCGAGATGCCCAGTTCCGCCGCCAGCGCCTCGGCCACGGCGCGGTCATGATCGGTGGTGGTGGGCGAGCGGAAGCCCAGCGTGTCCGACAGGATGCACGAAAGCATCGCACAGCGGACCCCCTCGGGCATGCGCGCGGCATCCGCACCCATCAGGTCATGCATGATGGTGGCGGTGCAGGCGAGCGGGCGGATCGTGATATCGATCGCCCCGCGCGTGCGCAGGCCGCCGGTCAGCAGGTGGTGGTCGATGATCTGCACCACGTCGGCCTCGTTGATCGAGGCGGGCAGCTCGGCGGGGTTGTTGGTGTCGACGACGACGCAGGCCTCGCCCGGGGCCACGTCGGTGATGATCTCGGGCTTGGGCAGATCCCAGCGCCTGAGCATGAAGGCGGCTTCGGTATTGGGCTCTCCCAGGAGCACGGGCACCGCCGGGGTGCCCTTCACCTCGCTGAGGTACCACGCCCAGATGATGGGCGAGCCGGTCGAGTCCGTGTCGGGGGCCTTGTGGCCGAATACCTTGATCATGCTGCGCATCCGTTCAAGCGGTCGAAATCGCGCGCTTTATAGGCAGTTCCCCGGCGCTTGTCACCCGGTCCCGCAAACGGCGCGAAACCGTGCCGGCCTCCGGCGCGACCATGATCGGCTGCGCGGCCGTCCGCGCTCTTCCGGGTCAAATACCGACGGCGCGACCCGCCCGCCCGGCCCGCCGGCGCCGTCGATCGGGCCCGACCCTCGCGGCGGGTGGTGAAATCCGCGACGAAGGGTTGAATTTCGGCGCGGGAGATGTTGACTCGGCCGCGCCCTCGGCCTAGATCAACGCCTGTTAGCACTCTCTCGTGGCGAGTGCTAACAGGATTTCAACCTGGACCCAGAGGGAGTTCTCAGATGGCATTCAAACCGTTGCACGATCGTGTCCTCGTTCGTCGTGTCGAAAGCGAGGACAAAACCAA
>JASBUM010000662.1 GCA_030147905.1 Acidimangrovimonas sp. | reverse complement strand
GCGAATTCGGTGATGCCGGGATTGTGGCCCAGCATCAGGACCGGGTCTTGATCGGCCGCGCGCAGGACCGCCAGCATCGCCTCCTCGCTGGCGTGATAAAGCTGCCCGAGATGCCGGACCGTCTCGGGCGCGGGCAGATGCGGTGCCAGAAGATCCCATGTTTCACGGGTGCGCCGGGCATCCGAACAGAGGACCTCCCGTGGATGATAGCCCTTTCGCGCGAGCCAGATGCCGATCGCATCGGCACTTTGGCGCCCGCGGGCGTTGAGCGGGCGGGCATGATCCGTTGCGAGCGGGTCGCCCCAGCTCGATTTCGCGTGACGGATGAGGATGAGCCGCCGGGTCATCGCCCGAGCCTAGCATGGATCGGCGACGTTCAACGGTGAAATTGGCCCATGTGATAGGCCGATTGCGCGTCGAGCCGCCCATAGCGGCGCGAGACCGGGCAGGCGGCGCGCACGCGGCAGCCGGCGCCCATGCAGGCCGCCCCGCCGGGTTCGCTGTCGAGAAAGGCGTGGCAGGCGGGCAGATCGTAGCCGCTCGGCGTCAGCGCGCTTGCCGGGCAGGCGGTGCGGCAGGGCTGCGTGGGGCAGCTTGCACAAGGCGCCGCCGCGGGCGGTGACGGCAGGTCCAGCCGCTCGGGCAGGGCGAGGGCGCCGCGGTAACTGAGCCATAGTCCGGCGGTATCATGGACCAGAAGGGTCACCGGAGAGGCCCAGGCGCGGCCGCTGCGCAGGGCCCAGCGATAGAACGGATGATAGGGCGGGCCGCCGAAGGGAAACAGCGCCTGCGCCCCGAATTGCCGGGCGAGTCCCGTGATGACGCGCCGCGACCAGCGGTCGACCGGATCGGGCGTCCTGTCGGCCCACTCCGGTGCGGCCAGAAGATGTGGCCAGAAGCCGGGCTCGGCCGGTCCAATCAGCACAAGCGTGCCCGCGGGCACCGGCACCGCATCCGCGGGATCCGGGTGGAACGCGCCGAATATCGCCAGCCGCGCGGTGTCGCAGGCGGCGGCCAGCGCCGCCAGATCGGTCATGGCTCGCGCGGCTTGATCCGCGGCGCGGTGGTCCGGATCAGCGAACCCGCGCCATGATCGGTGAACAACTCCAGCAAGCAGGCATTGGGAATGCGCCCATCGAGGATGACGACGGCACGCACGCCCTGGTCGAGCGCCGTGAGCGCGGTCTCGGTTTTCGGGATCATCCCGCCCGAGATCACCCCGCGCTCGGTCAGATCGCGCACGTCCTCCGGGCTGAGCTGGGTCAGAACCTCGCCCGTCTCGCCCTTGACCCCCGCCACATCGGTCAGCAGCAACAGACGATCGGCCTTGAGCGCGGCGGCAATGGCGCCGGCGGCGGTATCGCCGTTGACGTTATAGGTCTCGCCGTGGTCGCCCGGCCCGATCGGGGCGACGACGGGGATGATTCCGGCGTGGAACAGATCATGCAGCACCTGCACCCGCATGTCGCGCGGCCGACCGACGAAGCCCAGTTCGGGATCGTCGGCTTCGCAGACCATCAGATCGTCGTCCTTGCCCGAGATCCCGACCGCCCGGCCGCCCTGATCGTTGATCGCCTGGACGATGCGCTTGTTCACGAGACCCGACAGGACCATCTCGACCACGTCCATCGTGGCCGCGTCGGTGACCCGCTTGCCGCGGATGAATTCCGACTTGATCCCGAGCTTGCCCAGAAGCGCGTTGATCATCGGGCCGCCGCCGTGAACGACGACCGGGTTGACCCCCACCTGCCGCATCAGCACCACGTCGCGGGCGAACTCGGCCATCGCCTCATCGTCGCCCATCGCATTGCCGCCGAATTTGATCACCACGATCGCGCCGGTATAGCGTTGCAGATAGGGCAGCGCCTCGTTCAGGGTCTTGGCGGTGGCAATCGAATCGCGCATGTTCATCAGTTGTTTTTTCATCCCAAAGGCACCTCATGCCGCTTTCATCTGGTAGTCCGAATGCAGTCCGCTGCCAAGACTTCGTGCGAGAGATTGCCTTTTGACGCGGCTCGGATAGGCTGCGACGGCGCAATCCGGAGACCGACATGGCGGCGGAGACGGGACAGAAGACCCTGGTTCTGACCGGCGCAAGCCGGGGGATCGGCCATGCGACGGTGAAGCGGTTTTCGGCGGGCGGCTGGCGCGTGCTGACCTGTTCGCGCCAGCCGTTCGATCCGCGCTGCCCCTGGCCGGGGGGGGCCGAGAATCACATTCAACTCGACCTTGCCGATCCCAACCGCACCATCGAGGCGATCGAGGTGATCCGGACCAAGCTTGACGGTCGGCTCGATGCGCTGGTCAACAACGCCGGCATCTCGCCCAAAGGTCCGAATGGCGAACGGCTCGATACGATGAATACCGACCTGCGGACCTGGGGCCATGTCTTTCACGTGAATTTCTTCGCGCCGGTGGTGCTGGCCCGTGGTCTGCGGGACGAACTGGCGGCGGCCAAGGGCTCGGTCGTCAATGTCACCTCGATCGCCGGGGTCCGGGTCCATCCTTTCGCCGGTGCCGCCTATGCCACCTCGAAGGCGGCGCTGGCGGCGCTCACACGCGAGATGGCGCATGATTTCGGCCCGCTCGGCGTGCGTGTCAACGCGATCGCGCCAGGCGAGGTGGAAACCGCGATCCTGTCGCCCGGCACCGACAAGATCGTCGAGCGGCTGCCCATGCGCCGCCTGGGCCAGCCGGCCGAGGTGGCGAGCGTGATCTGGTTCCTGTGTTCGGGCGATTCGAGCTATATCTCGGGGGCCGAGATCGAGGTGAACGGCGCCCAGCATGTCTGAGCGCCAGCATGTCTGAGCGGCGGAGCACCCGGCCCGGCCGCGCTATTCGATCCCGGCGATGATGGCGCGCAACGTGTCGAGGCCGGCGCCCTTCTCCGACGAGGTAAGCACGATCTCGGGATAGGCGGCGGGATGGCGGGCGAGATCGGCGCCGAGCGCCGCGACCACGGATTTCAGCTTCTCCGAGCCGATCTTGTCGGTCTTGGTCAGCACCACCTGGAAGGTCACCGCGGCCTTGTCCAGAAGGGTCATGATCTCATGATCGACGGGCTTGATCCCGTGACGGCTGTCGACCAGGACGAAGGCGCGGCGCAGATTGGGGCGGCCGGCGAGATAGGCGCGCAGCAGCGCTTGCCATTTCGCCACCACCGGCACCGGCGCCTTGGCAAAGCCGTAGCCCGGCAGATCGACCAGATAGAATTGCCCGCCCGCGTCGAAAAAGTTGATCTCTTGCGTGCGGCCGGGCGTGTTCGACGTGCGTGCCAGCGTCTTTCGCCCGGTAAGCGCATTGATCAGGCTCGATTTGCCGACATTCGAGCGACCGGCGAAGCAGACCTCGGGGCGGTCGTCGGGGGGCAGGCCGTCGATGGCGACGACGCCCTTGACGAAATCCACCGGCCCCGCGAACAGCTTGCGTCCGCGTTCGGCAGCTGCGGTCTCGGGCACCGCGGCGGGGGTGAATTGCAGCTTCATCCGACGATCTCGACCGTCGCGCCGGTGGCGATGGCGCCACCGCGGGTAACGCGGGCATAAAGGCCGAATTCCTGCGCGCCACGCATCCCGCGCAGTCCACCCAGCGTATCGGCGTCGCGGCGCCCTGTCTCGGGATTGGCGGCGGTGGCCATGCAGCGCCTGATCGGCTCGACGATGGTCAATTCCGCCTCGCCGATGCGCAGCCTTCGCCCGATCCATTCCGCCTCGACCCAGGGCGAGAGACCGTCGAGCCACAGGTTGGCTCGCCAGCGGCGCGGGGAAAGCTCCTGCCCCAGATGGGTGCCGAGTGCCGCGTTGGAGGCCAGATTGGCGACCGAGACCGATGGGTAATCGGTGTCGGTCATCGCCCGGTCCGGAGCACGACAGAGCCGCGCGGGCCGCAGGCCCTCGGCTTCCGCGAGGGGCGCGGACCACGCGATGAGCCGCGCCGCATCCGCCGGGTCATCGGGCGCGACGGTCAGATCCGGGCGGTCGGGGTGGCGCAATTGCAAGGTCCCGGTAGCCTGGTCGTAGCGGCTCGATATCGCCATGAGGCGCGGTGTCTTGGCGCCGCGGCAGAAATTCCCGCACGGCGCCCATCCGGGCGTATCGGGCAGCTTCGCGCGTTCATGGGCGATCGCCCAATGGCGGTCCCAGGGAAGCGCCGCGTCCTTCGTCAACGTCACCCCATCCAGCGTTTCGCAGCCATGCGCCTTGATCGGGTAACGAAAGATGCGCGCCAGGGCGGGGGTCATTTCCCCTTGGACTTTCTGCGATTGAACCCTTCGCGGA
>JASBUM010000653.1 GCA_030147905.1 Acidimangrovimonas sp. | reverse complement strand
GAACGAGGCGCTGGTCTTTCCGGCCCTGACCCTTTGGGTGCCGTATCGCCGGTTTCGCGACACCCATCTGGCGCATCATTACGACCCCGCGCTGACCGATCCCTACGACGATCCCGAGACGAATTTCCTTGATCCCGAGGGCTGGGCGCGGCTGGCGGGGCCGGTACGGCGGGTGCTGCTGTGGAACAATACACTGGCGGGGCGCATGGCGCTGGGCCCGGCGATCTCGATCCTGCGGCTTTTGCGCGACGACTGGCGCAGGGCACGCCCGGGGGCGGGAGCGAGGGCGACGGCGGCCACGGCGGCGGCCACGGCAGCAGACGGGGCGGCGGCCGGGGCTATGGACGCGGGCGCGGGCGCGGGCGCGGTGCGCGGAGCATGGGCTCTCCACGGGCTGGGGCTGGTTCCGGTGGCGCTGTGGCTTGCGGGACCCGGGCGGATGGGGGCTGGCGCCTATCTCGGGGCTGCCTATCTGGGGTTCTCGCTGCTCAAGATCCGGACCTATCTGGAGCATCGGGCTCATGACAGACCGCGTGGGCGCAGCGCTATCATCGAGGATCGAGGGCCGCTGGCGCTCCTGTTTCTCAACAACAACCTGCATGCCGTGCACCACCAGCATCCCCAGCTGCCGTGGTACCGGTTGCCCGCCGCCTACCGCGCCCGTCGTGCGCGCTATCTCGACCGGTGCGAACATTATCGCTTCGGCTCCTACGGGGAGGTTTTCGCCCGCTACCTGTGGCGCGCCAAGGACCCGGTTCCGCACCCGCTCTACCGGCGCGACCCGCCGGAGAACTAGGGCCGGGTCAGCCCCCGGGCGGGGCGGTGCGCGGCGGGGGCTGGCAAGGCGATGCGACCTGTGTCAATAGGCGCGGATGCAAATCTGGATTCTGGCAACCCTCCTGGCCGCCGTGGTGCAGATCGCACGGTTCTCGTTGCAGAAATCGGTGCGCGGCATCGGCCTTTCGACCGGCGGGGCCACCTTTTCGCGTTTCGTCTTCGCCGCGCCGCTGGCGGTTCCGGGGGCTGCGCTGGCGGTGGCGCTGGCCGGGCAGGGCTGGCCGGCGCTGGGCGCACGCTTCTGGGTCTACGGCATGCTCGGCGGCATCGCCCAGATCGTCGCCACCTTCTGCACGCTGGCGCTGTTCAATCGGCGCAGCTTCGGTGTGGGCATCGCCTTCACCAAGACCGAGACGATCATGGTGGCGCTGTTCTCATGGGCGCTCCTGGGTGACCGGATCCCGGCCGGCGGCTGGCTCGCGATCGCGGCGGGAAGCCTCGGCGTGGCGGTGATGTCGCGCCCGGCGCCGCGACCGGCCGGGGCGGCGGGGGCTGCCGGGCAGGACAGGGGCGGCGCGATCGGGCTCGGCCTGCTGGCGGGCGGGCTGTTTGGAATTTCCTCGGTCGGCTATCGCGGTGCGACGCTGGCGGTCGGCAGCCCCGATGCGCTGGTCCGCGCGGCGCTGGCGCTGGCCTTTGTCACCAGCTTCCAGACCCTGGCGATGGGGGTCTGGCTTGCCCTTCGCGAAAGGGGCGAGATCGGCCGCGTCCTTTCCGCATGGCGCCGCACCGGTCTGATCGGCATGACCGGCCTTCTGGGGTCCCTGGGCTGGTTCACCGCCTTCACGCTGGAGAACGCAGCCTATGTGCGCAGCCTTGGCCAGGTCGACCTGATCTTCGGCTTCATCGTCTCGGTCGTCGTCTTCCACGAGCCGCTGCGCCTGCGCGAACTGGTGGGCGCGCTGCTTCTGGTGGCGGCGATCGTGGCGATCGTCCTTCTGGCCTGAGCG
>JASBUM010000651.1 GCA_030147905.1 Acidimangrovimonas sp. | reverse complement strand
CTCCCGCAGGCGCCCCCGCGGACACGCGACGGTCCTGCACCGGATCGGTTGGCCCCGGATCGGTAGGCGCCATGGCGGTAGGCACCCTAGAGGTCGGGACCGACGCAGAGTCGGACGACGATGACGGGCAAGACGATGACGGGAAGGACGATGACGACAGCGCAACCATTCCGGTTCCTCCGGGTATCAAAGGCGCGCGTCGGATTCGTCATACGCCGCATGGCGCGAAATGGCCAGCAGCCGCCCTGCGACCGAATGGCATCGTGACCGCCCCGCCCCGCCCCCTTCCAGGCGATGCCCGGCCGGCGCGGTAATGTACCGTGCCGGACAGACGGCCACCGGCGCGCGGGTGCCGCGGCGGCGCGCCTGCCGCCCGATATCGGGCCAGCGCGATCGACCCGCCGCCGCGATCATCCGGTCCGCCATACGATTTTGTAAGGTTGCGGCAAACTGGCTGAAAATCCGCGCCGCAAAGGTCCCATCACCGCACGGATGCAGCCGCCCTGTCCCAGGGGTGGCGCACCGCGGCGGCGTCGCGGATCGTGACCGGCCCGCGGCCACCGATACCAGAAGGAGTTGACCATGCCGCAACAACAACGCGCCGACCGCCGCAATCCGCATCGGGGGCTGACGCTCGTCGCCGCGCTTGCCGCCGGGCTTCCCGCGGCACTTCCCGCCGCCGCGACGCTCGCCGCGCTCGCCCCGGCGGGCGCGCGTGCCGAGATGGCGCTGCCGCCGGCCAAGAACCCGCCCGGCGACATCCCCGACAACCAGGTCTTCATCCACTATAGCGACCAGGGCGTCTACAGCCTCAAGATCCCCGAGGGCTGGTCGCGCGCGGGCAAGGCCAACGCCGTGCGTTTCTCGGCCAAGTTCGACGCCGTCGGCGTGAACCTGTCCAAGGCACCGGCGCAGGCCGGCCTTTCCTGGGTCAAGTCGAGCTACGTGCCGCAGATGCAAAAGGACCTGCGCGCGCCGCAGATCATCGGCGTCCACGAACGCAAGCTGCCCGCCGGCACCGCCTACGAGATCGTCTATCGCGCCAATTCCGACCCCAATCCGGTGACCAACAAGCGCGTGCGCCTCGAGGGCAACCGCTACCTGTTCATCCACGGCAGCCGGCTCGCCGCGCTCGACCTGACCGCACCGCAGGGCGCGGACAACGTCGACCAGTGGCGCGCCATCTCGCGTTCCTTCCGGTGGCAGTGACATGGCGCTTCTCGAGGCACGCGATCTCTATCGCTTCTATCACGTGGGCGACGACGAGACCGCCGCCCTGCGCGGGGTCAGCATCACCATTGCCGAGGGCGAAATCCTCGCGGTGATGGGGCCCTCGGGCAGCGGCAAGTCGACGCTGCTGAACTGCATCACCGGGCTCGACGAGCCCGATGCCGGGATGGTGACGGTGGGCGGCGAACGCCTGTCCCGCCGTTCCGAGAACGTCCGCGCGCGGCTGCGCGGGCGGCATTTCGGCGTCCTGATGCAATCGGGCAATCTCTTCGCCCATCTCACCGTCGAGCAGAACGTGACGATGCAGATCAGCCTGCACCGTCCCGATGCCGATCCCGGCGAGGCCCAGCGTCTGATCGAGGATGTGGGCCTTGCCCATCGCATCCACTGCCTGCCCGGCGCGCTGTCGGGCGGCGAGACGGCGCGTGCGGGGCTCGCGGCCGCGCTGGCCGCAGCGCCGCCGATCCTGATCGCGGACGAGCCCACGGCAGAGGTCGACCAGACCACCGAGAAACGCCTGCTCGCGCTGATCGACGCGCGCCGCAAGACCGGCGCGGCGACGCTCATCGCCACCCACAGCGAGGCGCTGGCACGC
>JASBUM010000638.1 GCA_030147905.1 Acidimangrovimonas sp. | reverse complement strand
TTGTAGGAGACGAAGCTCGTGGGCGGCAGAAAGCCGATCATTGTCTGCGCCATCAGGCTGCCGCCGGTATCGACCATGCGGTAGATGCCCATCATCCGGCCCCGGGTCTGGTTGGTCAGCTTGGCATTCAGCCAGGCCTCGATGATCGTGTAGCATCCCGCGATGCTCAGCCCCGAAAGCATCCGCATGATCGCCCAGGCGTAGGGATCGACGATCAGCATGTGCGCGAGGATCCCGATCGTGCCAGTGGTGGCGAAGGCTGCGAAGGCACGCGAATGGCCGACCGTGCCCATCAGGCGCGGCGCCCACCAGCAGCCGATGAAGAAGCCCAGGAAATGGGCCGAGCCCAGGAGGCCGATCTCGGCGTTGGTGAAGGAAAGCCGCAGCCCCGAGATCGCGTCCAGCGGAGCCACACCGCCCGAACCCAGTTGCAACAGCACATCGGAGATGAAAAGGGCGGCAAGGGATAGAAGAACGCGCATCCTGGGGGTCCGGTCGATTTCGGCGGCGATGCCGTCCGTGGCCACCATCGTTGAGTTCGCGCGCCGCTTCCGCGCCGATTGCGTCACTCATTTGTCGACCCGCGACCGGAAAGGCGCGTTCGCGGCCAGCCCGACGGGATCGGGAACGGTGTGCCGTGCTTATGCTCATCTTTCGGGGCCAAATACCGCGGGGGCGCGGGGGCAGCGCCCCCGCCCCGGCACCGCCGTTCCGCGGCCTGCCACCCGGCGGGATGCGAGGGGCTGTCTGCCCCTCGCGCTCCCCGACGGTATTTGGCCCCAAAAGAATATAGTCGACTCCGGCGCGACGGACGCTTGCGCGGCTTCCCGATGGCGGGTTGCACCCACGGCCGGTTGCGCTAGTTTCGGCACCGGAACGCGTCCGCCCATACGGGGCGGCTTTTTCAGGAATGGATGATCGATGAAGATGACGCCGCTGGGCCGCACCGGCCTCAACGTATCCGTGCTCTGTCTTGGCAGCATGACCTGGGGCAGCCAGTCGACCGAGGCCGAGGGACATGCGCAGATCGACATGGCGCTCGATCACGGGGTGAATTTCATCGATACCGCCGAGATGTATCCAACCAATCCCGTCCGGGCCGAGACCGTGGGCGGAACCGAGACGATCATCGGCAACTGGCTGGAGCGGAGCGGCCGGCGCTCCGAGGTGATCCTGGCCAGCAAGGTCACCGGTTCGGGCAGTGCCATGGTGCGCGAGGGTGCGCGGGTGACGCCGGAGACCTTCGTGCAGGCGCTGGACGGGTCGCTTGCGCGGCTGCGCACCGATTACATCGACATCTATCAGCTTCACTGGCCGACGCGTGGTTCCTATCACTTCCGCCAGGGCTGGAACTACGATCCCTCGAGCCAGTCGAAGGCCGAGGTCGAGGCGGACATGCAGACGATCCTCGAAGCCGCGCAGGCGGCGATCGAGGCTGGAAAGATCGGCCATTTCGCGCTGTCCAACGAAACCGCCTGGGGCACCGCGCAATGGCTGCGCCTGTCCGAGGAGGCCGGTCTGCCGCGGATCGCGAGCATCCAGAACGAATATTCTCTGCTGTGTCGGCTTGCCGATACCGATCTTGCCGAGCTGTGCCATAACGAGGATCTGCCGATCCTGGCCTATTCGCCGCTTGGGGCGGGGCTGCTCAGCGGGAAATACGCCGGCGACGTCACGCCCGCAGGGTCGCGCCGCAGCCATTCGCCGGAATTGGGCGGACGCGTCACGCCGCGCGTCTTCGCGGCGGTCGACGCCTATGCCGAAATCGCCGGCGCGCACGGGCTCGACCTGGTGCAGATGGCCATCGCCTGGACGCTCACGCGGCCCTTCCCTATGATCCCGATCATCGGAGCGACGACCACCGCGCAGCTTTCCACGATCCTGGGCGCCGCCGATCTGACCCTGTCCGAGGAGGTCCGCGCGGCGATCGAGGCGGCCCATCGCGCCCATCCGATGCCCTTCTGACCATCGCCTTCGGAGCGCGCCCGGATCGCCCTCCTTCAGGTGTCGTCGATCCCGGCGCGCAGTGCCGCGAGATGGCGCGGAAACTCGCGCGCGCCGATCGCGGCCTCGCGCACCAGCCCGTCGAAATGTTCGGTGAAATCGCCCACGCGGCGACGATCGCGGAACGCAAGGTAGTGGCGGCCCAGATACAGCACGGAGAGCAGCGGCACGAAGATGGTGATCGGGGCCGAGAAGAGGCGCCGGGCGTCGAAAAGATAGATCCGCAGCGCGGGATAGAGCTGATCGTTGAGCGCGACCATACGGTCGATCTGTTCGCGGCGAATGGCGGCCGGCAGCCCCTGGTAATAGCCGCTGGCCTGCGCGAAGGCGGCCAGTTCATGCATCGGCAGCGCGATCTCGTAGTCCGAGCGCGATTGCCGCATCCAGCTCAGCCGGTCCTCGGAGGCGCCGATCGCCTGATCGGTCGAACGGCCCAGTTGCGGCGCATATTCCCAGCTTAGCATCGCCCTGGTCTTGAGCATGTCGGGAAGCGTCGCCGGGACATGGCGGATCTTGTAGCCCGCCGCCTCCTGGTGCCAGGCGAAGATCTGTTCGTCGACCAGCGCGCGCGGCGCCTCGGTCATGCTCAGCGAGGTCGCCAGCAGTTCGGCAAGCCGCTCGGGCCTTTCCGTCAGGCCCAGAAGCCAGTCCGCCGACACGGCAAGGGCCTGGGCGCAACGCGCGGCGACATGGGCATTGGGAAGGCGCGTGTCCGCCCCCGACAGGATCTGCGAGATGGTCGAGCGATCGACGCCGACCGCACGGGCGAGGCCGCTCTGGCTGACGCCGCGTTCGGCCATTGCCCGTGCCAACCGGTCACGGAACAGGTCGGAACGGGCGCGCTTGTCCATTATTTCCTGCATGGTGCTGCATAATTTCACAATTGTGCAGAAATGTTAAGCAAATTCAGAATTCTCAAACCATGCTGCGCGGCGTAATCGACTGACATGTCGAGAAAAAACGAGACACACATGCGAACCGTCGCCAAGGCGGTGGGGTGGAACCTGCTGGGCCTGACCTCCATGACGCTGATCGGATTGCTGGCGACCGGCTCGCTGCGCCTGGGCGGTGGGCTTGCGGTCGCGAATACGGCGGTCGGCTTTCTGGCCTATCTCTTCTACGAACGCATCTGGGACCGGATCGGCTGGGGACGGCATGGCTGAGGCCCGCGCATCCGGACCCGTCGCCGTGCGGGCGCGCGGGCGCTCCGGCCGGGCGGGGGGGCGGCGCCGGAACGGTATCGAGTGGCCGACCTACGCCCTGCTTGCGGGCTGCTATGCGCTTTGGGCGATATCGACGACCTGGCTGGCCGCGGTCGCCCCGTGGCTTGCGGTTCCCGTCACCGCGGTCGCGATCGCGCAGTTCTCGTCGCTGCAGCACGAAGCGTTGCACGGCCATCCGACCCGCAAGCCGTGGCTGAACGAGGCGCTGGTCTTTCCGGCCCTGACCCTTTGGGTGCCGTATCGCCGGTTTCGCGACACCCATCTGGCGCATCATTACGACCCCGCGCTGACCGATCCCTACGACGATCCCGAGACGAATTTCCTTGATCCCGAGGG